>JAKSDN010001130.1 GCA_022360075.1 Kiloniellales bacterium
CGATGCCGGCCGCGAGCGACGAGGACGAAGAGGGCACCGCCGCCGCCTAGCGCCGGGCAGGCCTGCCCGGCGGCTTCTGCCTCAATAGCCCCGGACTGGCAGCCAATGGGAGACGTCGAAACGTTCGTCAGCCTGTCGCCGCTGGCCGTTGCGGTCCTTTCGCTCGTCCTCTACCTCCAGCTCTAATCGCCGCGCGACGTTTCTACGGACTCCCCGCATCCAGCGCTTTCATCGAGCCGGCCTGACGCCCGAACGGCATTCGTTTTAGCGGCCCTTGCGTCCGCACCGTCCGGCGCGGGAGACTCGGCCGCGCAGGCGATGCAGCGAAGGCGCGATGGCGAACCTAGACGAACAAGCCGAGAGCGCGGGGACGGCTCCAGCGGGACCCGAGCGACTCCCTGACGAAGAGCTTCGACGAAGGCTCGACGATCACGCGCGCTGGCTCGAGAGCGACGGCCGCGAGGGCGCGCGTGCCGACCTCTCGGGTGTCGATCTGAGGCGCGCGGATCTACGCAACACCGATTTGCGTCAGGCCGATCTCTCGGGCGCCGATCTGCTGAAGGCCGATCTGCCGGGCGCCGGACTCATCGGCGCCGATCTTCGCGGGGCCAGGCTGGCGGGCGCGGATCTCACCGGCGCGCACGCGATGCAATGCGACTTTGAAGGCGCCAACCTCGCCAACTGCCGGCTGCGCGGCGCTTCGCTCTGGGATGCTTCGCTGCGCGGGGCCCGGCTCTTCGCTGCCGACCTCACCGGGATCAAGGCGCAAGGCTGTGACCTGAGCGCGGCCAACCTAAACGAAGCGACGCTGGTCGCGGCAAAGCTCGCGCAGGCCGACCTGCATGGCGCGGCGCTGGTTCGCACGACCCTGAGGGAAGCCGAGCTCCGGCACGTCAATCTGGAAGGCGCGGACTTGAGCCATGCGGAGCTGGCCTCGGCGGATCTCAGCGCGGCGCGCCTGTCCGGCGCGACCTTGAGTCATGCATCCTTCCGTCACGCCACGCTGATCGACGCCGACTTCCTCGGCGATCCGGACGATCTGCACTCGCGCGGCGCCGCCGGACTCTCGACCGAGCAGTTCGGCGGCGCCGTGCTGACCGGGGCGCAATTGCCCGAGACCATTCAGGCCTTCGCGCGGCATCGTCATGTCGGCGAGATCGCCCGCATCGCCCGGCCGATCTTCCTGCTGATCCTGCTGGCCGTGCTCAATGCGCTGGCCACGCTGCTGTCGACCAGCGACCTGGCGCTCATCACCAACCGCTCGGCCGCCCTGATCCCGAACCTGCCGACCGGCATCCCCACGGCCTCCTTCTTTCTCGTGGCGCCGCCGCTGCTGGCCTTCCTCTATCTCTATCTACACCTCTACCTGGTCGGGCTCTGGCGCACGCTGGGCGCCCTGCCGGCCGTGCTGCCCGACGGCACGCCCCTGGACGAGGTGGTCGATCCCTGGCTGTTGAACGCGCTGGCCCGGGCCCAGGTGCCGGCCCTGCGGCCGCGCCTGACGCCGGCCGACCGCTTCAAGATCGGCATCGCCGTCTTCCTCGCCTGGTGGGCCGTGCCGCTGACCCTGGCCGGCTTCTGGCTGCGCTACCTGCCGCGCCACGATTGGCTCGGCAGCGCCATCATGATCCTCTGCCTGCTGGCGGCGGCCTGGATGGCGATCGCCTTCTATCGCCACATGCGCGCCGACCTGCGCGGCGAGAGCTGGCGCGGCCACGCGGATCCGAGCTTCGAGGCCCTCTCGGCCTTCGTTCTGGCCCTGACCACGGTCGCCATCACCAGCGATGCGATCGACGGTGGCGCGGCCTTCCCTTGGTCGCGGGCGGATGTCGCCCGCCAAGCGGTTTCGGCCAAGCCCGCCGTCTGGAGTGGTCTCGCCGAGCAATCGACCGGCACGCTCTCCAATGAGGAACGCCGCCGCGCCCAGACCGAGCTGAGCCAAGTGACCGGTGCCGTCCTGCCTGGTGTGAACTTGCGCGGCGCGGCCGCCGAGTCCGTCTTCCTGGTCAAGGCCGATCTCAGAGGCGCCGATCTCGCGGGCGCCGATCTGCGTGGCGCCGACCTGCGCCAAGCGCGGCTGTCCGATGCCAAGATGCCGGCGGTTCAATTGGCCGGAGCCAGACTAGACGGCGCGGACCTTGCCGCCGCTCATCTGACGGGAGCCGACCTGTCCAAAGCCGAGCTGCCGGCAGCGAGCCTTCGGGGCGCCGTTCTCGTGGGTGCGATGCTGGACGGCGCCGATCTGGCGCGGGCCAAACTCGATCAAGCGATCCTCGACCGCGCAAGCTTGACCTATGCGCAGATGCCTCGCGCCAGACTGTCGGGCAGCCGGCTTCACGAGGCCAGACTGAACGGCAGCGACCTGAGCGGTGCCGACTTCGTCGCGGCGGATCTGCGCGGCGCCGATCTGATCGAGGCCACGCTCGTCAATGCTTCATTCGGCAGGGCCGATCTGCGCGGCGTGAACCTGAGCAACGCGGATTTCCAGGGCGCGGAGTTCTCTGAGGCCGATCTGAGGGGCGCTACCTTCGGGCTCGATCGGCGGGCGGCCGGCTTTCAGCGAGCCATACTGGTCGACGCCGATCTCCGCGACCTCGAACTTGCAGAATTTCCGTTCGATTGGGCGGATTTGAGGGAGGCGGATCTGCGCGGCACCAACCTCGCCGGCGCTTCATTCGCTCGTGCCCAACTCGACAATACCGACCTGCGCAGGGCCAAGCTAAGCGGTGCCATATTCACTGACACCCAGTTGGACAACGCCGACCTGACGGGTGCCGAGGTCTCTTGGCGCGCGAATCCTGAGCGCGAGAAAGAGGGACTCACGCAGGCCCAGTTCGAGCGGACCTGCGGCAAGCCGGCTACGCAGCCGCCGCGCGGCTGGCGCAATAACGACTGTCCGGAGCGGCCGAGTTAGCCAGGCCATTCCCTGCGCCCCG
>JAKSDN010000627.1 GCA_022360075.1 Kiloniellales bacterium
AAATCGAGGCGCTTCAGCGCAATGCAAAAGTCAAGATCTGTGACCCCTCGTATTAATGACCCTTGGCACGATCATCCCGGCCTAGTGAGGCTCATCAGCCAGAACTTCGCCCATCATCCGCGCCGCCGCCTCGACTTGCGCGCGATCGACATCGAGGTGCGTGACCGCGCGAATGCGGCGGCGGTCCACCGCACCGACTTGCACGCCGCGCTCTTGCAGCCGTGCCGCTAGGGCCGGGGCGTCCATCCCGTCGCGGCCCAGGTCGAAGAACACCAGGTTCGTCTCGACCGACACCGGGTCCAGGGCCACGCCCGGCAGCGGCGCGATCAGCTCCGCGAATCGTTTGGCGTTGGCATGGTCCTCGGCCAGACGCTCGATATGGTTTTCCAAGGCGTAGATCCCGGCGGCCGCGGCGATACCGGCTTGGCGCATGGCGCCGCCGAACATCTGGCGCCAACGCCGCGCCTCTGCGATGAAGGCAGCCGAGCCGGCCAGCACGGCGCCGATCGGACAGCCCAGTCCCTTGGTCAGATCGATCCAGACCGAATCGCTGTCACGGGCGAAGTCGGCCGCCGAGACGCCCGAAGCGACGACCGCGTTCATCAGCCGCGCACCGTCCATGTGCAGCGCGAGACCATGGCGTTTGGCGGCCTCGGCCACATCTCTCAGCGCCTCGAGCGTCCAGACCGCACCGCCCCCCAGATTGGCGGTTTGCTCGACCGAGACCACGCGCGAGCGCGGCGCATAGATGTCGACGTCGCGGACCGCACGCTCGACATCCGCGCCGCCGAAGGTGCCGCGCGGGCCGGGCAGCGTGCGCAGCATGGCCCCGGACAAGGCTGCCGGGGCGCCCGCCTCGAAGTGCAGCGGGTGGGCGCTCTCGTGCAGGATGATCTCGTCGCCGGCCCGGCAGTGGATGCGGTAGGCGATCTCGTTGCACATCGTGCCCGAGGGCAGGAAGAGGGCGGTCTCCTTGCCCAGCAGCTCCGCCACCATCGCGCAGAGCCGGTTGCAGCTCGGATCCTCGCCGACGTGATCGTCGCCGACCTCGGCTACCGCCATCGCCTGGCGCATGGCCTCGGTGGGACGGGTCTTGGTGTCGCTGCGCAGCTCGATGGGCTTGGCGGTCATGGCGATCTCCTCTCGCGGCGGGCGCGAAAGGCTGCGGACACCGCCGCCCGGCGTCAAGTCAGCCGATGCGTGACCTCGATCGGCGGTCCCGAGGCGATCGTCTGGTAGACGACGCAATAGCGCTCGGTCAGCTTCATCAGGCTGGCGAGCTGATCGTCGTCGGCGTCGCAGTCGAGATCGAAGTGCAGCCGGATCTCGCGGAAGCCGACCGGCGCCTCCTTCGTCACGCCGAGCGTGCCACGGAAGTCGAGATCGCCCTCGGCCTTGACGCTGCCGCCGCGCAGGGGGATTTCCAGGGCGGTCGCGACGGCGTTCAGCGTGACCCCGGCGCAGGCCACGAGCGCCTCCAGCAGCATGTCGCCCGAGCAGGCCATGAGGCCGTTGCCGCCGGCCGCCTTGTGCAGGCCGGCGTTGACCAGCGCGCGTCCCGTCTCGACCTTGCAGGCGACGTTGGCCTGGTCGAGCTGGCCCGTCGCGCGCATGGTCACGACGGCGGCTTCGGGGTCGTCCTTGTAGCTGTCCTTGATCGGCGCCTGGATCTGGCGCAGGGCGTCGGCGTCCATGGGGCTATCGGTCCTCTCGAAAGTCGTTCGGTCGCGGGCGGCTCATGATGCCGCCGGCCGGCGTGCGCACCAATCAAAAGCTTGCGAGGCCACGCTGCGCCGCATCTGTCGCCTTTTTTGCCGCCGGCGGGAATAGCGTCCGCCGGTCTCGCGTTGTATGTTGCGATGCAATAACGCGACGGGGGCAACGTCATCATGGGTCAGATCTAATGTCGCAGCGCCGCAACTTCCGCAAGCTGCTGGTGGCCAATCGAAGCGAGATCGCGATCCGCGTGCTGCGCGCGGCGAGCGAGCTCGGCATCCGCACCGTCGCGCTCTATTCCCACGAGGACCGCTTCGCCCTGCACCGCTTCAAGGCGGACGAGGCCTATCTGGTCGGCCGCGGCCTGGAGCCGGTGCAGGCCTACCTCGCCATCGACGAGGTGATGCGGGTCGCGCGCGAGGCCAGGGTCGACGCGATCCATCCGGGCTACGGCTTTCTGTCGGAGAACCCCGACCTTGCGGAGGCCTGCGCCGCCGCCGGCATCACCTTCGTCGGCCCGCCGCCCGACGTGATGCGCAAGCTCGGCAGCAAGGTCGAGGCCCGCGCCCTGGCCGAGTCCGCCGGCGTGCCGGTCATGCCCGCCACGGGCGCGCTGCCCCACGACGAGGCGGAGGCCGCCAGCCTCGCCGAGGCCATCGGCTATCCGGTCATGCTGAAAGCGAGCTGGGGTGGCGGCGGCCGCGGCATGCGCGTGATCGAGGATGCGAGCCAGCTCGCCGAGCAGGTCGCCGCCGGCCGGCGCGAGGCCAAGGGCGCCTTCGGCCGCGACGAGGTCTTCCTGGAAAAGCTGGTCCGCCGGGCCCGTCACGTCGAGGTGCAGATCCTCGGCGACAGTCATGGCACCCTGGTGCATCTCTTCGAGCGCGACTGCTCCATGCAGCGGCGCAATCAGAAGGTCGTCGAGCGCGCGCCGGCACCCTATCTCGACGACACGCAGCGCCGCGCGCTCTGCGAGTCGGCGGTGAAGCTCGGCCGCGCCGCCGGCTACGTGAACGCCGGCACGGTCGAGTACCTCTACGACGTCGACAGCGGCCAAACCTACTTCATCGAGGTCAACCCGCGCATCCAGGTCGAGCACACCGTCACCGAGGAAGTCACCGGCGTCGATCTGGTCAAGGCGCAGATCAAGATCGCCCAGGGCGCGCGGATCGGCACGCCGGAGAGCGGCGTGCCGCACCAGGAAGACATCGCCCTCAACGGCCATGCCCTGCAATGCCGGATCACCACCGAGGACCCGCAGAACAAGTTCATCCCCGACTACGGCCGCATCACCGCCTATCGCGGCGCGACCGGCTTCGGCATCCGCCTCGACGGCGGCACGGCCTACTCCGGCGCGCTGATCACGCCGTTCTACGACTCTTTGTTGGAGAAGCTCACGGCCTGGGCGCCGACCTCTGAGGAAGCGGTGGCCCGGATGGTCCGGGCCTTGCGCGAGTTCCGCATCCGCGGCGTCGCCACCAACCTGCGCTTCCTCGAAACCCTGGTGCGCCACCCCGACTTCGCCAAGGCCAACTACACCACGCGTTTCATCGACGAGACGCCGTCTCTCTTCGACTGGCCCTTACGCCGCGACCGGGCCACACGCCTGCTGACCTACATCGCCGAGGTCGTGGTCAACGGCAATCCCGAGGTCGCGGGCCGGGACCGGCCGCCGGCCTTCGCCGAGCCGCAGCTCCCCGAGCTGCCGGCGGGCGAGCCGCCCGCGGGCAGTCGCGAAAGGCTGCGGGCGCTCGGGCCCGAGGGCTTCGCCGCCTGGATGCGCGACCAGACGAAGTTGCTGATGACCGACACCACCATGCGCGATGCCCATCAGTCGCTGCTCGCCACGCGCTTCCGCAGCCACGACATCGAGAAGGTCGCGCCACACTACGCCCATCTCCTGCCCGAGCTGCTGTCGCTCGAATGCTGGGGCGGGGCCACCTTCGATGAGGCCATGCGCTTCCTCCAGGAGGATCCCTGGGAGCGTCTCGCCGAGCTGCGCGAGCGGGTGCCGAACCTGCTGCTGCAGATGCTACTGCGCGGCGCCAACGGCGTCGGCTACAAGAATTATCCCGACAATGTCGTGCGCTTCT
>JAKSDN010000749.1 GCA_022360075.1 Kiloniellales bacterium
GCCGCGATGACGTGCTCGGCGCCGCCCTTGGCGAAGAGCCGCCGCGCGATCTGGCCGACCGCCTGTGGCGTCGTGCGCTCGCCCATGCCGATCAGCACGACCCCCTTGCCGATCGGCTGGATGTCGCCGCCCTCGACGAAGGCCATGCCGTGGTCGTTCTCGACGTCGTCGCCCCACCAGAACTCAAACGCGGCGTCCTTGAACATCGGGTGGAACTTGTAGATGGCGGCCGTGTTGAGGGTCTCCTGGCGCCGCGCCGGCCAGAACATGGGATGCAGCGTGACGCCGCCGTAGATCCAGGCCGAGGGATCGCGCGTGAAGAGCTGGTTGGGCAGCGGCGGCAGGACGAACTCCTGCGGCTCCAAGAGCTTCCCGAACATGCCCTTGGGTTCGAAGGGCAGCTCCGCCCGGCTGATGCCGCCGACCAGGTGGACCGACAGTTGGTAGGGCTCCATCTCCATCAGGCAGTCATGGAGCTCCTGAGCCATGCCGACGCCGACGGTATTCTCGGAGATACGGAGGCTTAGCAGCCACGCGCGCGCCGCCCTGTCGCGCATGGTCTCCTCGAGCAGCTCTCGGAAGTGGTAGACCTCGATTCCCCGATGGCGCATCTCGTCGACGAAGGCCAGATGCTCCTGGCGCGCCTGCTTGACCCACAGGACATCGTCGAACAGCAGCTCGTGGCAGTTGCTCGGGGTCAGGCGCGCGATCGCGAGGCCGGGGCGGTGCACGATCACCTTCCTGAGCTTGCCGACTTCCGAATGGACACCCAGAGTCGTCATGTCGCTTCTCCCTGGTTTCGCGACGCCTGGCTAAAGAAGCGCCCCCACGCTGATGGCGGCGGTGATGATCACGGTGAGGATCAGCAGCAGCGGCCACATGAAGCGCAGCCAGCGCTCGTAAGGCACGCGGCCGATCGCGAGGCCGCCCATCACGACGGCGAAGGTCGGATTGATCAGGTTCACCAGGCCGCTGGCCGACTGATAGGCGGTGACCACGAGATCGCGGCCGACCCCGGCGAAATCGGCCAGCGGCGCCATGATCGGCATGGTCAGCACGGCCAGGCCCGATGACGAGGGCACGAAGAAGGAGAGCGCGACCTCGAGCCAATACATGGTGTTGATGAAGGCGACGGTCGAAAGCCCGCTCACCGCGCCCTCGGCCCAGAAGAGGATCGTATCGGTGATCTTGCCCGCGTCCATCACCACGACGATGCCCCGCGCGATGCCGATCACCAGTGCCACGCCCAGCAGGTCGCGCGCGCCGTCGACGAAGGTCGAGGTGAACTCCTCCTCGCCCATGCGGGCGATCAGGGCGACGACGATGGAGGCGACGATAAACAGCGCCGACATGCGCGCCATCCACCAGCCGGCGACCGAGACGCCCCAGATCATGACGGCGAAGGTGAGCGCGAAGACGATCAAGATCACCGACCGCCTCTGGGTCAGCTCCACCGTATCGGCGCTGCTGCGGCCCTTGAGGAAATGCTCTTCGTTCGACTCCCGAAGGTCGGCCACGATCGAGCGCGAATGATCCCGACGCACCCGCTCGGCATAGCGCATGACGTAGGCGACGCAGGCGAGCCAGCCGGCGATCAGGATGACGAACCTGAGCCAGATGCCATCGGTGAAGGGCACACCCGCGGCGTTGGCAGCGATCACCGTGGCGAAGGGATTGATCGTCGAGCCGAGCGTGCCCATGCCGGCACCGATCATGATGATCGCCACGGCGGTCAAGGCATCGTAGCCGGCGACGATCATGACCGGGATGATCAGCGTGTAGAAGGCGAGCGATTCCTCGGCCATGCCGTAGACCGTGCCGCCGGCGGCGAAGAGCGCCATCAGGATCGGGATCATCCATTTCTCGCGACCGCGCAGGGCGGTCATGGTGCGCCCAATCCCGGCGTCGATCGCGCCGGTCTTGGTGACGACGCCGAGAAATCCGCCGATGATGATCACGAAGAGCGCCACGTCGATGGCGCTGGCCTCGTAGCTGTCGGGATCGTAGAAGCCGGCGATCGGGGCGAGGAAGACCTCGACCGGGCCTTGGGGATTGGCCTCGACCTCCTTGTAGGTGCCGGGCACGGGCACTTCGCGGCCGAGCGCCTCGTTGGTCACCCGCTCGTATTCCCCGGCCGGGATGAACCAGGTCGCGATGGCGACGGCGATGATCAGACCGAACAGGATCGTATAGGCGGTCGGCAGTCGGAATCCGCTCATGGTGACCTCGGCCCCTTGCTGTCAGTGGGCTTCATGGATGCGTGGCCTGATGGGTGAGGTGACCCCTCGCACTTTGCTGATTGGGCTGTTGCCTAGCTGCATTGAGGCGAACCGAACCTCCCACCCGTCATTGCGAGCCGGCGCATGCCGGCGCGGCAATCCAGAGCCACAGACGAGGCGGCGGCCGTCTGGATTGCTTCGCTGCGCTCGCAATGACGAACCTTCCGATGTAGGACGCATTTAACGCAGTTCGGGATAAGTCCTCAGCAATGAGCGTTTCTGATGTCAGATGTGTGTCACCCCACAGGCCGCGCCGAGCACGAAGGCGCCTTTCCTCAGGCGAGACCCTCGTGCCCGCGCGAGGCGATAGATGCCCGCGTGCGACCGCTCCTTCACTGATCTAACTCAATTGAAGTTGACGATCAGTCGCCCATGGCGGTTAAACGTCCGTGACGGTTGTGGGCCACGCCAGGTCGGATGTGGGTTTGGGCTTGCTTTCGAGGCGGCGCGATCCTCACCCTTCGACAAGCTCAGGATGAGGAGGTGGGGTGAGGCCAGCGGTCAGCACAAGGTGACCCGCAGCGAGGCTGCGCCCTATCCCCTCATCCTGAGCTTGTCGAAGGGTGAGGATCGCTCGCTGTCAACTCTGACCAGGGCAGGTTTTGGCGTCCGCGACTGGGGATGTCACTCCCGGCCCAGCACTTCGAGGTAGGCCATCAGCTTCAAGATGTCGTCCTGGTCCATGCGGCGGCCGAAGGCCTGCATGGCGCCGGCGCCGCCGGCGTAGATAATCTCGAAATTGCCCTTATCCGTGCCGGCGCGCTTGTACTTCCACTTGTCGTCGGTGAGGTTGGGACCAATCCGCCCGCTGCCGTCCTTGAGATGGCAGGCCTTGCACCATTTGAGATAGAGCTTCTTGCCGCGGGCCTTGGCTTCGGCGTCGCCGCGGTAGGGGTTCTCGGCGGTGCGATGGAATGCCTCGACGGCGGGCGTGATCGTCTGATCCGCCCGGAACGCGAACTCGATCGGCTGATCGTCGAGGGCGTGCAGGAAAGTGATCCCGTCCGACGCGGCGGCCGGCGTACCGGTCCCCCCGGACAGCATCCCTGCGGCCAGAGCGATCGCAGCGGTCAGGCAAATCGAGCCCTTGTTGAGCCTCTTCACTTCAGTCTCCCAGAATAGAATCTGCCCGCCGGCACCCAAGAGACCCCGGCGGGCAGGAATGCTCAGCCGTCAGCTTACGACAAAGCCTATTTGGCCGTGCGGGCCACTTCGGCGCCCGAAGGCACCTGATCGGCCGACATGACGCGCCAGAGCTGGCCCGGCGGGTTCGCATCCGGTCCCTCGTCGGCCAGATAGAAGTTGTTGGCATTGACCGCGAGCACGAAGCCGTCCTCGTCATAGCCGCCGGCGGTGAACTGCAGGCCGGTCTGCAGCAGCTCTTCGAACTGCCAGCCGTTGCCGTCCCAGCCCAGCCCCCAGACGCGGCCGGAGCACCAGTCGCCGATCAGGTAGACACCGTCCATGCCGCCGTAGTTGGCAACGCCCATGCCCTGGGCCGAGCAGCCCCAGTCCTCGGTCAGCTCCGCCGCGCCGGGATAGGGCACCTGATGCGGATACTCGGCCGCCGGCAGCAGGCCGACCAGCGGGCATTCCTGCTGAGCCGGATCGCCGGTCATCGGGTGGCACAGCGAGCCCTGCATGCGCGGCCAGCCGTAGTTCTCGCCGCCCTTGCTGGAGGCCGGCTGATAGATGATCTCCTCCCAATGGTTCTGGCCGACGTCGGCGATGAAGAGGTCACCGGTCCTCCGGTCGAAGGCGAACTCGTAGGGATTGCGCACGCCATAGGCCCAGATTTCCGGCAGTGCCCGGGTCTTGATCTTGGCGAACTCCTCCTCGGTGATGCCGAACAGCACCATCAGACGCTCGCTCGCGGCCAGCGCGAAGGGATTGTCCGATGGGATCTTGTAAGGAATGTTGTCGTTGTCGTCGGTGTCGACGTCGATGCGCAGGATCTTGGCCAGCGGCGTCGAGAGGTCCTGGCCGGCTTCGTAGGGATCGCCCTCCCAGCCGCCGTCGCCGGAGCCGATGTAGAGATAGCCGTCCGGGCCGAAGGCGATCTGGCCGCCGTTGTGGTTGTACCAGGGCTGCTCGATGCGCATGAGAACCTTGGCCGTCTCGTTGGCGCGATCGGCCGTGACGACGTTGGGGCTGGCCGGATCGACCTGGAAACGCACGATCACGCCGTCGCCGTTGAACGGCAGAGAGGCGTAGTGGACATAGAAAAGTCCATTGTCCTTGAAGTTCGGATGAACGGCGGCGGCATAAGAGCCCTGCTCGACGAATCCAGTCTGCACGTCGTTGCCGACCGGGTTGATGCTGGAGAGGTCGAGAAAGTGCTCTTCCTCGACCGAGCCATCCTTATTGACGATCTTGATCCGACCGATGCGCTCGATCACGAAGATGCGCCCGGAGCCGTCGCCGGCGTTGGTCACGTTGATCGGGTCGAAGAAGCCGTCGGCGACCTTGACCAGGGCGATCTTGGGATCGCCCGGCAGATCGCCGCCAGGCCGCGCGACTTGGTCCTTACTCGTCGGAACGTTGCCGGCCAGTGCGACGGACGCACAGACCATGCTCGCCGCGATGCTCGCGGCGGCTATAAATCGCTTCATAGTGGTTCCCTCCCTAGATGCCGCGCATAGAGTCTGCGCTGCGTTTTGTTGACAAAACAACGATACTAGAGACACGGGCATGGGGTCAAAACGCTCTTGAGCAAATGGTGGTGAACACGGGCACTTATCCTCGAATTCTATCGATGGTGGCTGAATTGATGCGTTCTCGGTTCACCTTAGCCACCGCTCTCGCGCTTCTCGCGTTCGCTTCGAGTGGCGCGCTTCGGCCGGCGGCGGCCGCATCGCCGGATCATCGCGAGCGCGAAATGGGACTGAGCGCCGGCCACCTCAAGGCTGACCATCCCCGGCGGCCTCCGCGATTCCAGTCTTGAAACGCCGCTGGTCGGTGATTAGCTAAATTCCATATCGAACGCTCTGAAACTCTCTGCCGCCCGTGGCGGCGACCGAAGTTCGGGTCATTTCAAAGCGTTCGATATGGAACCGGTGAAGGAAAGGAACCCGAGATGTCCTATCTGAGCCAAGCCGAGAGCTTCCAGGGCGTCGTCGATGTGTTCCTGCGCGACCCCGAGCGCTATGCGCCGCTGCTGCAGTTCATCGAGTCCGTCATGGAGGCGGAGTCCTCGCTGACCAAGGCCGAGCGGGAGATGATCGCCGCCCACGTCTCGAAGCTGAACGGCTGCGACTTTTGCCTGGGGGCCCACAAGTGGACCCTGGCCGCCATGGACATCGAGCCGCGCGTGATCGAGGCGGTAGAAGCAGGGCCCGAGGACGCGGAAGTGGACGAAAGGATGCGCCCCGTCCTGCGCTTCGCCGGCAAGCTGACCCAAACACCGGAGCGCATCGGGCAAGGCGATATCGAAGCGCTGCGTGCCGCCGGCTGGTCGGACCAAGCGATCGAAGATACGATCAACGTGGTCGCGCTCTTCAACTACGTGAACCGCCTGGTGGATGCCTTCGGCATCAAGGGCAGCGAGAGCTACTTCAAGCAGATCGGCGCTTCGCTCGCCAAACAGGGCTATGGCCCGCTCATCAAAAGCGCGCTGAAGAAGGCGAGCTGACCCGGCGGCGACCCGGACGACAGCATTGGAGAGCGATCATGAGAGACACACTGGCATGGACGACCCCTGGCGAGAGTTTCGAGGACGGCAGCAAGCTCGCCGACTGGGTGAGGATCGAGGAAAGTGGCGTCTGGCATTTGCACCGCGTGATCAAAGCCGGCAAGGCCGATCCGAAGTACGGCGCGCCTTACGGCCCGAAGCGGACGGCATGAGTGCAGCAGCATGGAAGAAAAGGATGAGGGGATGTCGAAGCCGGTCTGCCTGATCACCGGCGTCGGGGATTCAACCGGCGCCGCGCTCGCCCGCCGCTTCAGCGCCGGCGGCTATCGCGTGGCGATGATCGCC
>JAKSDN010000743.1 GCA_022360075.1 Kiloniellales bacterium
GCCCGAAGCGCGCTCGCGCTCGGCTCGGAAGTCGCGGTGACGGTCGCGCTGGCCGCGATCCTGGTGCCCGTGCCGGAGGTAACGGGGCGCAGCCCGGAGCGAGCCGCGGCGCTGCTCGAAGCCGCGGGCCTCGAGATGGGCGTGGCCGAGCGCTTCCAGGGCGAGGCAGCCAGGGACAGCGTTGCGCGCCAGGTCCCGGCCGCCGGCCGACGGGTGCCGGTCGGCTCGACGGTCGAGGTCGCCGTCGCCGAGGCCTGGCCGACGGTGACGGTCCCCGAGGTCACCGGCCTTTCGCCCGACGCGGCGCTGGCCAAGATCGGCGAGAGCTTTCTCACCGGCCAGGTCGTCGAGCGTCTGCCCGGCGACGGGGCCGAGGATCGGGTCGAGCGGCAGGAGCCGGCCGCCGGCCGCTCGGTCCGGGTCGGCAGCCGCGTGAGCCTCACCGTCCGCGAGGCCGCGGCCATGGTTGCCGTGCCCGATCTGAGCGGCCTCGAGCGCAGTGCGGCCGAGGCAGAGCTCGCCGCGCTCGGCCTCGCCTTGCGTGTCGGCGAGGAGCGATCTTCGGACGCGCCCTTCGACCGGATCTCGGCGCAGAGACCATCGCCCGGCGCGCGCGTTCGCGTCGGCAGCGTGGTGACCGTAGAGCTCGATCTCGCCCGTGTTCCGCCGATACCGCGCCGCAAGCCGGATCTGGTCGTCGCCGAAACATCAGACTCAAGGGTCTTGGAGAAGCCCTCGGTCTTGCCCGAAAGGGTTATCACACCGGAGCTTCCCGAAGTGCCGGAGCGTCCCGAGCTGGATCGGCCGAGCGTCGAAATTCAGCCCAACCAGCCGCCGGTCCCGAGCTTGCTCGAGGTTCTGCTGCGGCCGATCGCCATCGCCTTCATCGTGCTGCTGATCTTGGCGATAGCAATGGCACTACTGTTGAACGAAGGCCTCAAGAGGCTGAGCGGCAAGACCGCCGCCGCCAGCCCGCGTTTCGTGAGCCATGCCGACTTCGGCATTCAGCAGCTCGAGCTCGGTGGCGACAACGACAACCGGCCCGAGATCCGGCTTCGGCCGCGCAGCGATGCCGGGCTCCAGTCCGTGACCCTTGCCGAACCGGCCCGCCGCGAAGAGGAGAGACGCTATGCCTGACGATCTCAGGACTGACGAACCCAAGCTGACCTTGAACTGGTTCTTCGCCGAGACAAGCGAGAGCCCGGCGGACGCGCTCGAGGTCATCAAGGACAAGCTCGACGACATCGAGAACGTCGAATGGAAGACCCTCTCCAACGAGGTCTTGGCGCAGCTCGATCAGCTTCTCGACATCGATCTCGGCAAGCTGATCTTCTCGGCCTGGGAACGCTATCGCCTGCTGCGCAAGTACTGCGACAAAGAGGCCTATCCGCCGGAAGAGACGGCCTTCGTGCCGCTGGCCGAGCACAAGATCCAGTCGACCCACCGGCCCTTCGTCGAGATCATGATCAACGACACGCCGGTCGGGCGCCTCGACTTCGACATCCGCCTGACGCTGGACCTCGAGGGGCTGGAGCTGAAGGTGCGCGACGGCAAGGTCATGGCGATCACCGCCGGCTCCTGCCGTGGCAGTGGAACCTTGAAGTGTGGCGACGTGCTGCTGAAAGAGCAGAAGACGCGCGAGTTCGCGCTTCCTGGCAGCATCGACTTCGGCGAGGGATGGGAGATCCCGGCGCTCTGACAGGCCTGCGGGAGCTACGCCATGCCGAGCTTGCGGGCGAGCGCCATGTCCCAGAAGGCCGCCTCGACCTTGTGCCCGTCCGGGTCGCGCACGAAGCAGCCGTAGTAGGGCTCCCCGTACATCGGCCGAGGACCCGGCGCGCCGTCGTCGCTCGCGCCCGCCGCCAGGGCGGCCTCGTGAAAGGCGTGCACCGCCTCCTTCGAAGGCGCGATGAAACCGAAATGGGTGCCGTTGCCGACGGAAGGCGACTCCCCATCGATCGGCGTTTGGACCCAGAACTCCGGAAACTGCTTGCCGTAGGCGACGGCGCCCGGGTGCTCCATGATGCGCTGGCATCCCAAGGTCGAAAGGACCTGGTCGTAGAAGGCCGTCGCGCGCTCGAAGTCGGCAACACCGATCGAGACGTGGGACAGGATGCTTGGGATCTCGTCGCTCATGCTCGACTCCATTTGCGTGGGTGGCCGTCACGAATCACCGATTTACGCGGACTTGTCGAGCCTTCGCCCAGCTCTTCCTGCCAATCTCCCGACAGCTCGCCCGTTCAACTTCTCGCTCATTGAAGGTCTTTACCGACTCCTTTGTGTTAAACTGACCCATTGAGCAAATCGGGATTACGAACATGGCGAGCAAATCGAAGGCCAAATCGGCCAAGCGCAAAGGCGCCGCAGCGCGAGGCAAGGCCTCCAAGGGCGCATCCGTTGGGGCGAACGGCGATGGGGCCACGGGGAATGGCGCCGAGCAGATCATGGCCACGGTCGCCTGGCCCGAGCCGACGGCGAAAGAGCGCAAGAAGATCAAGAACAAGGTCTACGAGAAGGAGCTGATCCGCCTCCAGGTCGAGCTGGTCAAGCTGCAGGAATGGATCAAGGCGCGCGGCCTCAGGGTCGTCGTGATTTTCGAAGGGCGCGACGCGGCCGGCAAGGGCGGGGTGATCAAGCGCATCGCCCAGCACCTCAACCCGCGCATCTGCCGGATCGAGGCCCTGCACACCCCGACCGAGCGCGAGCGCACGCAGTGGTATTTCCAGCGCTACGTGGCCTGCCTGCCGGCGGCGGGCGAGATGGTCCTATTCGACCGGAGCTGGTACAACCGCGCCGGCGTCGAGCGGGTCATGGGCTTCTGCACCGACGAGGAGTATCGCGAGTTCCTGCGGAGCTGCCCGGAGTTCGAGCGCATGCTGGTGCGCTCGGGGATCGTTCTGATCAAGTACTGGTTCTCGGTCAGCGACGCCGAGCAGGAGCGCCGCTTCCAGATGCGCATCCACGAGCCGACCAAGCGCTGGAAGCTCAGTCCGATGGATCTGGAATCGCGCAAGAAGTGGTACATGTACTCGCGCGCCAAGGACGAGATGTTCCTCTACACCGATATCAAGCAGGCGCCCTGGTACGTCGTCGACGCCGACGTGAAGAAGCGCGCGCGGCTCAACTGCATCAGCCACCTGCTGTCGATGATCCCCTACGAGGACCTGACGCCGAAGCCGATCAAGCTGCCGCCGCGCCAGGAGGACCCCGGCTACGTCCGGCCGCCGATCTCAGACCAGACCTTCGTGCCCGAGGTCTATTAGGGTCCTGCGGACGGCCTTTGCACAGCGGTCGTCATTGCGAGCGCAGCGACGCGATCCAGCCTGCGGCCCGATCGGTTGCTTTGGATTGCCGCGCCGGCTGCGCCGGCTCGCAATGACAGTAATGGGACCGATCCGTCTAGAGGTGACTTGGGCTTGTTCTATCGGTAGGACCGCATCCTTGAGTATTCGATACGGATGAACGCGGATTAACACGGATATCCGTGTCCATCCCATTCATCCGTGTCAAATCCGGCCAGCGCGAGCGGCACCGATGTAGCCTTGTGGTCTCCCACGGCGGTGCTTTCACGCGCCCGGAGCCGGCGCTAGACTGCCCGCCAAAGCCATCCTGACAACACGACATTCCCCCGGAGGACCAGCATGACCGCGCAAGCCCAAGCCAAGGCCGCCAATGGCACGCCCGATCTCAAGGACATGAGCCTGTTCCGTGAGCAGTGCTACGTCGACGGGCAGTGGATCGACGCCGATTCCGGCGAGGCCATCGACGTCACCAACCCGGCCAACGGCGATCTGCTCGGCAGCGTACCGAAGCTGGGCGCGGCCGAGACCCGGCGGGCGATCGAGGCGGCCGACCGCGCCTGGCCGGCCTGGCGCGACCTGCTCGCCAAGGAGCGCGCGGCGATCCTGCGCAAGTGGTTCAACCTGATGATGGAGAACCAGGACGACCTGGCCGTGCTGATGACCCTGGAGCAGGGCAAGCCGCTCGCCGAGTCCAAGGGCGAGATCGCCTACGGCGCCAGCTTCGTCGAGTGGTTCGCAGAGGAGGCCAAGCGGGTCTACGGCGACACCATCCCGCAGCACCAGGCGGACAAGCGTATCGTCGTCATCAAGCAGCCGATCGGAGTCGTCGCCGCAATCACCCCCTGGAACTTCCCGAACGCCATGATCACCCGCAAGTGCGCGCCGGCCCTGGCGGCGGGCTGCCCGGTCGTGATCAAGCCGGCGACGGCGACGCCCTACTCGGCGCTGGCGCTGGCCGAACTGGCCGAGCGCGCCGGCATCCCCAAGGGCGTGCTCAACATCATCACCGGCTCGGCCTCGGCGATCGGCGGCGAGCTGACCGGCAACCCGACCGTGCGCAAGCTCTCCTTCACCGGCTCGACGGAGATCGGCAAGGTGCTGATGCAGCAGTGCGCCGGCACGGTGAAGAAGGTCTCGATGGAGCTTGGCGGCAACGCGCCGTTCGTGGTGTTCGACGACGCCGACATCGACGCCGCCGTCGAGGGCGCGATGATGTCGAAGTACCGCAACACCGGTCAGACCTGCGTCTGCGCCAACCGCATCCTGGTGCAGGACGGCGTCTACGAGGAGTTCTCCCAGAAGCTCGCCAAGGCGGCGGGCGAGCTGAAGGTCGGCTTCGGCCTCGAGGAGGGCGTCAGCCAGGGGCCCCTGATCGATCAGGCGGCGCTCGACAAGGTCGAGGAGCACGTCGAGGACGCGGTCTCCAAGGGCGCCAAGGTGTTGACCGGTGGTTCGCGCCACGAGCGCGGCGGCACCTTCTACCAGCCGACCGTGCTGACCGAGGTCACCACCCAGATGAAGGTCACGCGCGAGGAGACCTTCGGTCCGGTCGCGCCACTGTTCCGCTTCAAGACCGAAGAGGAAGGCATTAGGCTCGCCAACGACACCGAGTTCGGCCTCGCCTCCTACTTCTACGCCCGCGACCTGGGCCGGGTCTGGCGCGTCGGCGAGGGCCTGGAGAGCGGCATCGTCGGCATCAACACCGGCATCATCTCCACCGAGGTCGCGCCCTTCGGCGGCGTCAAGGAATCCGGCGTCGGCCGCGAGGGCTCGAAGTACGGCATGGATGACTTCCTGGAGATCAAGTACCTCTGCATGGGCGGGGTGTGA
>JAKSDN010001528.1 GCA_022360075.1 Kiloniellales bacterium
CCCCCCTTTGCAAGGCGGCGGTCACCAAACCGGCCCAGACCAAAGTCGATCCCTGACACCTGCCAAACTCCCAGACCTCAACCAACCCAAGGAATCACTTCCAACACAAACCCGCAACCGAGATGTGTGAATGCGATAGCCACTTGGGGGGAGAGGCTGGGTGAGGGGGGCGCGGCTGCAATGCACCCTCCTCGACGAACGTTCTCTTCTGTGTTCAGCGCGATCCCTTCGGGATCCCCCTCATCCTCCCACGTATGCTCACGCATCCGCGGGCCCCTCCTTCTCCCCCAGGGGAGAAGGGTGGTTGAAGCTGTGGCGGAGTCACTAATCCGGCGATGCGCGATGCGCATGGCTCCTACGCATCCACGCGATTTTGGCCATGCCGTGGCCTCGTATAGGCTGGGCGGCTCGTGCATCCGCCAACAGCCGACCGACACGCTCTTGCCCGAAGATTTCCAGCCTGCCCCCGGAACAACCAGCGATGCCGTGAGTCCCGCGCCGGCCGGCTTCGGCTCGCGGCGGGCCGCGGGCTGGGCGGGATTCAAGTACGCGATGGGCGTGCCGGCCCTGGTCTTGAGCGGCAGCTTTCTCGGCTTCGGCGCGCTGGTCCAGCAGGCCGGTCTGGATCTCTGGCATGGCCTCTTCTCGACCGCGACCGGCTGGGCCTTGCCGGGCCAGGTGGCGATGCTCGAGCTCTACGCCGTCGGCGCCTCGCTCACCGCGGTCGCGATCGTGGTGGGGCTGGTCAACGCGCGCCTGCTGCCGATGACGATCACCTTGATGCCGCTGCTGCGCGGGCCGCGTGTGCCGCGCTGGCTCTACTACCTCGCCTCGCATTGGATCGCGGTGACCGCCTGGGCCGCCGGCTTGCGCGAGTTGCCGCGCCTGCCGGAGGCGGAGCGGCTGCCCTTCTTCTTCGGCATGAGCGCGCTGCTCTGGTCCTCGACGATGGCCACGACCGCAATCGGCTTCCACCTGGCCGGCGCCGTGCCGCTTTACGTCACGCTCGGCCTGGTGTTCCTGAACCCGATCTACTTCATGCTGGTCTTCGCCGCCGACCTGCGTCATCGCGGCCGCATCCTCGCGCTGGTCATCGGCGCCCTGCTCGGGCCGCCGCTCTACCTGCTGTCGGAAGACTGGAGCCTGATGGCCGCCGGCGGCATCGCGGGCACACTGGCCTTCTTCGCCGACCGTGCCCTGAAGGGACGCCATGGCCGAACCTAGTGCCCTCTGGCCCTTCGTGGTCATGATCGTCGCGGCTGCCGCGACCTATTTCTGGCGCGGCCTCGGCGTCGCGCTTTCGGGCCGCATCAACCCGAACGGCGCGGTCTTCGAGTGGGTCGCCTGTGTCGCCTACGCGCTGCTGGCCGCCTTGATCGCGCGCATGATCGTGCTGCCGGTCGGGCCGCTGGAGCAGACCGCGCTCGCAGCCCGGGTCGCGGCCGCGGTAATCGCGCTCGCGATCTTCTTCGCCACGCGGCGCAACTTGGCGGCTGGTGTCGTCGCCGGCGCGGGGGCGCTGGTGCTGTTGACCTGGGCGTCCGGGTCTTAGGGTGGCGCGATGACCGACTTCGCTGCCGCCTGGGACAAGTGGTTTCCTGTGATCGAGGGCGGTGCCCGGCCGGTGACGGCTCACATGATCGAGCGCGCCCACCTGGCGCCGGGCCACAGGGTGCTCGATATTGCGACCGGCATCGGCGAGCCCGCGTTGAGCGCGGCACAGCGCGTCGCGCCGGGCGGAGAGGTGCTCGCCGTGGACCTCTCGGCCGAGATGATCGCCAGGGCGCGCGAGCGCGCGCGGGCCAGCGGCATCGAGAACGTCCGCTTCGAGCAGCTCGACGGTGAGGCGTTGGCGTTGGAGCCCCAGAGCTTCGATGCCGTGTTCTGCCGCTGGGGCTTCATGTTTCTGCGCGATCTGCCGGGTCTCTTGGCACGGCTCCACGACACCCTGGTGCCCGGCGGCCGGCTGGTGGCGGTGGTCTGGGGCCCGGCCGATCAGGCGCCGGCGGTCGGCCTGGCGGCGCGCGCCGCCCATCGCTTTCTCGACCGGGGCCATCCCGACGAAGGCCCCTTGACGCCCTTCGCCCTGGCCGATGTGGAAGCCTTTCAGGACACGCTGCGCCAGAGCGGCTTCGCCGCCGTGAGCGGCGAATGGCTCGACGTTGTCTACACTTTCGACTCGACGGCGGCCTACGTCACCTTTCGCGCCGACTGCTCGGTGGCGCTCCAGACGCTGCTCAAGGATCTCACGCAAGCGCGGCGCGAAGCCGCCCTGGTGGCGGTCGGCGAGGCTGCCCAGGACTACGCGATGAAGGACGGTAGGATCCGCATGGTCAATCGGTGCTTCTGCGCGGTGGCGGAGCGGGGGACAACATCACTCTGACAATTACTCTGAAACTCGACCCTCATGCTGAGCTTGTCGAAGGGTGAGGATCGCTCCGGTCTCGCTACCTACTCCGAGCAATCCTCATGCTTCGACAGGCTCAGCATGAGGGGAGACGATGGTGCAGACGGACAAGGACCACGACTCACCGCCTCATGGACTCAGCGTCAACCCGGCCCCGCGTACAGCCGATTGATCGTCGGGCTGATCAGGATCTCGTTGACGCAGGCGCGTGCCGGCAGACTGGCGAGGAAGCGGATGGTCTCGGCCAGGTCCTCGGGCTGCAGCATCTTGGCGCGCTCCTCGGCGCTGACCGGAACGGGCCTGCGGTCGAGGAAAGGCGTGGCGATCTCGCCGGGGCAGATCGCGCAGGCCCGAATGCCGTTGCGGCCCTCCTCCATGTTGATCGAGGCGTTGAGCGACAGCACGGCGTGCTTGGAGGCGCTGTAGGGCACGCCCGCGACCGCGTAGTCGTAGCGCCCGGCCCAAGAGGAGATGTTGACGATCAGCCCGTCGCCCTGGCGCCGCATTATCGGCAGGGCCGCCGCGACGCAGTGGTAGATGCCGTTGACGTTGGTCTTGAGCACTGCGTCCCAGGCCGCCAGGTCGGGCGCGGCCCAATGCCGCTCGGCGATGTTCATGCCGGCGGAATTGACCAGGATGTCGAGGCGGCCGAAGCGCCCTTCGAGGGTCTCGGCCGCGGCCTGCACCGCCGCGCGGTCCCGGACGTCGAGAGCGGCGACCAATGTCTCGCCGCCCGCTTCGGCGATCATCGCCGCGGTCTCTTTCAGGGCCGGCTCGCGGTCGCCGGAGAGCGCAACGCGCGCGCCGGCCCCGGCCAGGGCGCGGGCCGTCGCCCGGCCGACCCCGCTGCCGGCGCCGGTGATCCAGGCGACCTTGCCGTCGAGGCTCCGCATGCTCACCCCTGTGCGAACTTGAGATAGCGCTCGCGGCCTTCGCGCAGGTGCTTGCGCATGCTGCGGCGCGCGGCCTGGGCGTCGCGCCGCTCGATCGCCTTGAGGATGCTGCGGTGCTCACTCAGCACCTTGGTCAGATAGGCTTTCTGCGAGGCCGCGTCCTGCTGATCGACCCGCACGCTGCGGCGCGGGATGATGCGCCGGCCGAGGAACTCGATGAAAGCGCTGAAGGTGGCGTTCTGGGTCGCGCGGCTGATCGCGAGATGGAACTGGTAGTCGGGCTCGACGCCCTCGTCGCCCGCGGCGATCGCCGCCTCGAAGTCGCCGAGCGAGGCTTCGATCACGCCGAGGTCGCGCTTCTTGCGGCGCTCGGCGGCGAGGCCCGCGGCCTCGATCTCGACCGCCATGCGCAGCTCCATGACGTCGAGCACGCCCTCGATCGTCTGCAGCCCGTCGGAGTCGATGCGGAAGGGCCGGCGGCTCTTGTCGGCGGCGACGAAGACCCCGGCGCCCTGGCGGCTCTCGACCAGGCCTTCCGAGCGCAGGGCGGCGACTGCTTCGCGCACGACGGTGCGGCTGACCCCGAAGGTCGCGATCATCTCCTGCTCGGTCGGCAGCTTCTCGTTCGGCTCGAAGCGGCCCGAGGTGATCTCCTCGGTCAGGCGCGCCACCAGCTCGCCGGTCAGGTTGCGCGGCGGGGTCAGGGGCGCGAAACGGCGTTTCGGGGCGGTCATGTCCTCGCTTTCGCCAGCCTCATCTTTCAGAACCTCAGTACTTCACGCCCGGATAGGTCAGGCTCGGGATCCAAAGCGCGAGTGCTGGGATATAGGTGACCAGCAGCAGCACGGCCAGCATGGCGAGCCAGAACGGCCAGAGCGTGCGCGCGCAGCGCTCGATCGCGACCTTGCCGATGGCGCAGCCGACGAAGAGCGTGGTGCCGACCGGCGGCGTGCAGAGCCCGATGCCCAGGTTCAGCATCATGATGATGCCGAAGTGCACGGGATCGACGCCGATCGAGCGCATCACCGGCAGCAGGATCGGCGTGCAGATCAGGATCAGCGGCGCCATGTCCATGAAGGTGCCGAGCACCAGGAGCATGACGTTGACCATCATCAGGATCGCATACCGGTTGTCGGACAGCGTCATCAGGAATCCGGTGACCTTCGCCGGCAGCTGCATGAGCGTCATCAGGTAGGCGAAGCCGGCGGCAAAGCCGATGACGATCATCACCATGGCGACGGTGCGGATCACGCTGTGCAGCACGCCCGGGAGCTGGCGCCACTTCAGGTCGCGGTAGACGAACATGGTGATGACGAAGGCCCAGACCACGGCCACGGCCGCCGACTCGGTCGGGGTGAAGACGCCGCCGATCACGCCGCCGACGATGATGACGACCGTCGACAGACCGGCCAGCGCCTCCCAGGTGATCTTCAGCGCCTCTCTGAGCGGGATCACGCGGCCGCGCGGATAGTTCTCGCGCGAGGAGATGATGAAGGCGAGCGTCATCAGCGCGAGGCCGATCATGACGCCGGGGACCACGCCGGCGAGGAAGAGCTGGGCGATCGAAATCGTGCCGCCGGCCGCGTAGGCATAGATGATCGCGTTGTGACTGGGCGGGATGATGATGCCTTGGGTCGCCGACGTGATGGTGACGTTGACCGAAAAGGCGTCGTCGTAGCCCTGCTTCTTCATCATCGGAATCAGGATCGAGCCGATCGACGAGGTATCGGCGATCGAGGAGCCGGAGATCCCGCCGAAGAACATCGAGGCCAGGACGTTGACCATCGCCAGGCCGCCGCGCAGGAAGCCGACGAAGATGTTGGCGAAGGCGACCAAGCGCCAGGCCATGCCGCCTTCTGCCATCAGCGCGCCGGCGAAGACGAAGAAGGGGATCGCCAGGAGGGCGAAGTTGTCGACGCCGTCGGAGACCTTCAGCAGCAGCGCCTCGAGCGGCAGGCCCATGTAGATCGCCGTCACCAGGGCGGCGATGCCGAGCGC
>JAKSDN010001453.1 GCA_022360075.1 Kiloniellales bacterium
CGCCGTCAGCTACGATGCCGGCAGCGGCCGGGCGACGCTCTACCAGGAAGGCGTGGTCAATCGCTACAACTCGATCTGGGGCAAGGTCGTGCCGGCCGACTTCCGCTCCCACGTACGCGAGACGCTACGCTTCCGCGCCCGTAACGCGCCAGAGACGCCCTTCCTGATCGGCGGCAGCCGGGATTGGCACGAGGTGCGCGGCCATTTCGTCTCCCAGACCTACAACGGCAAGGTGGACCGGCCCGGAATCTTCGACCGCCCGCTCTCGCGCGAGGAAATCGACAGGATCCGCGTCGGCGAGGCGCCGCCTGCCGAGGGCCTGGTCGCCTACTGGGACAGCAGCAAGGGCTACACGGACGAGGGCATCGGCGACCGGGTCGTCGATAGCGGGCCGCACGGCCTCGACGCGCAGGGCGTCAACCGGCCGGTGCGCGCGCAGACCGGTTGGAACTGGGGCGGCCACAACGACTGCTTCCGCCTGGCACCGGAGGAATACGGCGGCATCGAGTTTCACGAGGACATGATCGTCGACTGCGCCTGGAACGAGACCCGGCGCATGACGGTGCCGGAAGGCCTGAAGAGCGGCGTCTACGCGATCCGGCTACGCGCCGGCGACGGTCACGGCCTGGGCGAGGAGTACCTCGTCTTCTTCCTGCGGCCCGCCACGCCCAAGGCACCGGTCGTGTTTCTCGTGCCCACGGCGAGCTACCTGGCCTACGCGAACGAGCGCTTGTCCTTCGACGCCCAGATCGCCCAGCCCATCACCGGCCAGACGCCGATCGTCTCCGCGGTCGATGTCGAGATGTATCAAACGCCGGACTTCGGCCTCTCCACCTACGACAGCCATGCCGACGGCGCCGGCGTCTGCTACAGCTCCTACAAGCGCCCGATCATCAACATGCGGCCCAAGTACCGCATCACCTCGATGGGCATCACCTGGCAGTTCCCTGCCGATCTCAGCATCGTCGGCTGGCTCGAGCGCATGGGCTACGACTATGAGATCCTCACCGACGAGGATCTCGACCGGGAGGGCATCGAGGCGCTCAAGCCCTACAACTGCGTGATTACCGGCACCCACCCCGAGTACTACTCGGAGCGCATGCTGGACGCGACCGAGGACTACCTGGCCGACGGCGGGCGGGTGATCTACATGGGCGGCAACGGCTACTACTGGAACGTCGCCTTCCGCCGCGACGAGCCCTGGTGCATGGAGGTGCGCAAGCTCGACTCGGGCATGCGCGCCTGGAACGCGCGGCCGGGCGAACACTACATGCAGACCAACGGGATGCGCAGCGGCCTGTGGCGGGCGCTGGCCCGCGCACCGCAGAAGACTGTGGGCGTCGGCTTCATCAGCCAGGGCTTCGAGGTCTCGGTGCCCTTCCGGCGCATGCCCGATAGCTGGCACCGCACGGTCGACTGGATCACCGAGGGCATCGAGGGCGAGATCATCGGCGACTTCGGCCTGGCCCACGGCGGCGCGGCCGGCATCGAGATCGACCGCTACGACCTCAGGCTCGGCACCCCGCCCCACGCCAAGATCATCGCCTCCTCGGGCGGGCACCCGGACAACTATATGCTGGTTTGCGAGGAGATCCTCTACGCCCATCCCGGCATGACCGGGACCTACGACTATCGCATTCGCGCCGACATGGTCTATTTCACCACGCCCAACGACGGCGCCGTCTTCTCGAGCGGCTCGATCGCCTTCGGCCAGGCCCTGCCATGCAATGACTTCAACAACAACGTCTCCAAGC
Source organism: Kiloniellales bacterium (assembly GCA_022360075.1). The sequence goes on from JAKSDN010001453.1 coordinate 1,755, forward strand.
TCCTGAAGAACGTCGTCGACGCCTTCGCGAAGCCGGGCAAGCTCCCGGGCGGCGCCTGGGTCGCCAAGGAGAAGCAGTGGCGCTAGGGGTTCAATTCCGACACTTGAGTCCGATGAAATTGGATCAAGTGTCGACCAGAATTGGACCCAAACTAAAGAGTTACCTAGTGGGGCGGCCCGACATTCCGGGATCGGAATGTCGGAGTCGAACCACTAGGGGTTGTTTGCCTCGTGATGCAGTCATTGCGAGCCGGCGTCAGCCGGCGCGGCAATCCAGGGCCACCGCTCCGGCGGCAGCCGTCTGGATTGCTTCGCGCCGCTTGCAATGACACGCTCTGAGGTTGCGACTCCTTCTTTGAAGCCAATCAGGCGCGCCAGAAGGGCTTGGTGATCTCCTGCGCAACGTCGGCGCGTGATAGGCCCATATCCTTCAGCGAATGGTCGCTGAGGCCAGCGAGATTGGAGCGCTCGCTGGCCCGCTCCTGCCAGACAAGAAGCGTCTCGAAGGCGCGCGCCGTGCCGCGGGCGACGAGGCTGGGGATCGCCGTGACGGCCGTCGACAGCTCGAGCCGGTCGGCGTGACCTGAATGAACGCGCACATGAGACATGGTCTTGCTCCTTATCTGAGGCCCGAATCCCTGAGATCGAGCCATCGGTAACTCTCTGCTTACACGAGAGATTTAGGCGTCTTTCCGGCCCGCCACAAACGACCATATCTCATATATCGGATAAGAAATTTTTATGCGATACAGGGGCATGTCGCGCCGCCTTCCGCCGCTCAACAGCCTGCGCGCCTTCGAAGCCGCGGCCCGCCATTTGTCCTTCACCAAGGCGGCCGAGGAGCTCAACGTCACCCAGGCCGCCATCAGCCATCAGGTCAAGGCGCTGGAGGAGGTCGTCGGTCTGCAGCTCTTCCGCCGGCTCAACCGCCGCCTGATCCTGACCGACGCCGGCCAGGCCTATCTGCCGCCGCTGCGCGACGCCTTCGACATGATGGCCGCGGCGACCGGGCGGCTGCGCGCCGGCGAGGACAGCGGCAGCCTCAAGGTCACCACCATGCATTCGGTCGCGGTCAAGTGGCTGCTGCCGCGCCTGCCGCGCTTCCAGGCCGCTCATCCCGAGATCGACGTGATGATCTCGGCGAGCTATGCCCTGGTCGATTTCACGCGCGACGACGTCGATGTCGGGATCCGCTATGGCCGGGGCCAGTACGAGGGCCTGAGGGCCGATCCGCTGATGGGCGACGAGATCATGCCGGTCTGCAGTCCCGCGCTGCTGGTCGGCGATCCGCCGCTGCGCGGCCCGGAGGATCTCAAGCACCATACGCTACTGCACGACACGGTCTTCATTTCGCCCGACGACCCGGACTGGGCGCACTGGCTGGCGGCGGCCGGCGTCCAGGGGGTCGACAGCCAGCGGGGGCCCAAGTTCAGCGATTCCAACATGGTCATCCAGGCCGCGGTGGCCGGCCAGGGCGTGGCGCTCACGCGCCGCTCGCTGACCCAGGATGACATCGACGCCGGTCTGCTGGTCCAGCCCTTCGGGCCCGTGATGCAGACGCCGCTGTTCTACACCGTGGTCTGCTTGCCCAGCGCGGCCGATCAGCCGAAGATCCGCCTCTTCCGCGACTGGCTCTACGAGGAGGCGCAGGCGAGCGGGGCTAGACCGCCCCCCTCCGGCCTGCCATCTTCATCCAAGTCCACCTCCCCCGCTCCAGACTAAGGAAGCACCCTTGTCCAACGACCTAAGCGTCTCGGCGGAAAGCCGGGCGATGATCGAGCGCTTGATCGGCTTCGACACCACCAGCCGCAACTCGAACCTGGATCTGATCCACGACGTGCGCGACTACCTGGCCGGCCATGGCATCGCCTCGGAGCTGGTGTTCGACGAAGAGGGACGCAAGGCCAACCTCTACGCCACGCTCGGCCCGACGGATCGCGGCGGCATCGCGCTCTCCGGGCATACCGATGTGGTGCCAATCGACGGGCAGGACTGGTCGAGCGATCCCTGGCAGGTGGTGGAGAAGGACGGCCGGCTCTACGGCCGCGGCACCAGCGACATGAAGTCCTTCATTGCCGTCGCGCTTGCCTTCGTGCCGCGCTTCCTCGAGCGCGGCCCCGAGACGCCGATCCATCTCTGCTTTTCTTACGACGAAGAAGTGGGCTGCCTGGGCGTGCGGCGCCTGCTGAGCGAGCTCTCGACTCGCGCGGTCAGGCCGACCGCCTGCATCATCGGCGAGCCGACCGACATGAAGGTGGTCAATGCCCACAAGGGCAAGCTCTCGGTCCGCTGCCACGTACGCGGGCACGAGTGCCATTCCTCGCTCGCGCCCACGGGCGTGAACGCCGTCGAGATGGCCGCGCGCGTGGTGACGAAGCTCTCCGACATGGGCCGCCGGAAGGCCGCCGAGGGCCCCTTCGATCAGAACTACGACGTGCCCTTCACGACCGTCCATTGCGGCGTCATCGAAGGCGGTACCGCGCTCAATATCGTGCCGCGCGACTGCGGCTTCGAGTTCGAGTTCCGCAACCTGCCGGCCGACGACCCGCGCGCACTGCTGGAGGAGGTCCGCCACTATGCCGAGTCCGAGCTCGAGCCGGCGATGAAGGCGATCGCCGCCGAGACCGGCTTTACCTGGGAGGAGATGTCCAACTTCCCCGAGCTCGACACGCCGGAAGGCGCCGAGGTCGTCACGCTCGCCAAGGCGCTGGCCGGCGCCAACGACACGACCAAGGTCGCCTTCGGCACCGAGGCCGGCCTGTTCCAGGACAGCGGCATTCCCGTCGTCGTCTGCGGCCCGGGCTCGATCGAGCAGGCGCACAAGCCGGACGAATACGTGACCCTCGAGCAGATCGCGCTTTGCGAGCGCTTCATGACCCGGCTGCTCGACCGGGTCGGTAGCACCTGAACCGCCGCCGGTGGGCCGCTCCGCAAAGCCGTTCCAAGCGCACCCCCTGATCCTGGCCCTGCTGATCGGGACGCTCGGCGGCTGGCTCGCCTTCGCGCTCGGCCTGCCGCTTGCCTGGATGATCGGTGCCATGGCCGCGACGACAGCGGCCGCCATCGCCCGCGTGCCGCTCGCGGTGCCGATGAGCCTGCGCGGCGTGATGGTGGCGACGCTCGGCGTCATGCTCGGCAGCCGCTTCACGCCCGATATCCTCGACCGCATGCTCGACTGGGGCGCCAGCTTGGCAGCGCTCTTCGCCTACACGGTGCTCACGACCGCCGTCGGCCTGCTCTACTTCCGGCGGGTCGCGCGCTACGAGCCCGCGACCGCCTACTTCTCGGCGACGCCGGGCGGGCTGTCGGAGATGACCATCATGGGCAGCGCCTTGGGCGGCGACGCACGGATCATCTCCCTCGTGCATTCCTCGCGCCTGTTGCTGGTCGTCCTGGTCTTGCCCTTCGCTTTCGAGATCCTGCTCGACGTCGAGCTTGGCGAGCGCCCCTTGCCCGGCCAGCCTCTGCTCACGGTACCGCCGCTCGACATCCTGTTGCTCGCCGTTTGCGGACTGGTCGGCTATCTCGCGGCCCGCGCCATTCGGCTGCCCGCGGCGCTGCTGGTCGGCCCCATGATCCTGAGCGCGGTCGTGCACCTGGCCGGCTGGACCCAGGCTTCGCCGCCCGTCGAGTTGATCGCGGCCGCCCAGGTCGTGGTCGGTGCCGCGATCGGCGCGCGCTTTGCCGGCACCGGCCTGGGGCTGGTCTGGCGCACCGCCCTGATGGGCACCGGCCTGACCGTGATCCTAGTCGGCATGGCGGTCGCTTTCGCTGTGGCGATGCACGCCCTCACCGACTTGCCGATCAGCGCCCTGATCCTGGCCTACGCCCCCGGCGGCCTCGCGGAGATGAGCCTGATCGCCCTGGCGCTCACCCTCGACGCCGCCTTCGTCGCCACGCACCACATCGCGCGCATCGGCTTCATCGTGCTACTCGCGCCCGCCGCCTTCCGCTGGCAGAGCCGGCAGAAGCAGATCGGTAACGACTCGTCGTGATGCGGTTCGATCACGCCATGACCAAGCGACTCCAAGGCGGTCGGGTCGAGCAATACATCAAAAATCTGTAAGAGGGTCAAAAGTCCGGGCGAGAGTAGATCGGCGTTCTGCGACAGGAACGACAAGAGGCTTGGAGCGCTGGACAAACAGCCTGCGTGCTTCGAGACGCGCTCTGTCGAGCGCTCCTCAGCATGAGGTCCGATCTTAATGCCATCAAAAAACCTGTCCTCATGCTGAGGAGCCCCAAAGGGGCGTCTCGAAGCGCGCACGCCAGCACTGCAGCCAAGACCGGAAAGCGCCACCTTCGCTCCTTACTGCCAACACGGCCCGGCCTTTTGACTCTCTTACAAGAGTCCCCCGTAAGAATCTGAATTCTTTAAAGAAAGCTCGGATCGTTAACGATCGTTCGAGCCGGCGCTTTTTTGACACACTGCGCATGAGGCAGACTCGCCATAGTCTCTTTCGGGGTCCGATAGCCCACGGAGGCTCTCGATGCGTGGCTACATCCTGCCGACCGTCATCGCCCTGCTCCTCGCCGCTCCACTGCTCTGGCGGCTCGACACAGAGCTGACCGCGCCCAATCAGGCCGTCGGCGTGGTTCCATCGGAAGAAGCCGAGCTAAAGCCAGACACCGCGAATTCGGCATCGCCGCAAGGCATTCGCCTTCTGGCGGCCGTGCCCCTCACCGAGACGCCGTCGAAGGTCCAGGTCGAGCTGGACATGCTCGCTCCCCAGCCGGATCGCGAGAAGCGCGGGCTTTGGTTCGTCGGTTTCAGCCCTTCGGGGCCGAGCGGCTACGCCACGATCCTGGAGTCCCAGTAGCGCCTCGACCTAGGCGAACTTCGCCGTAAGCCCGCCGTCCACGATCAGCTCCGTGCCCGTGACGTACTTGGCCTCGTCCGAGGCCAGGAACAGCGAGGCGTAGGCGACGTCCCAGGCGTCGCCCATGCGGCCCATCGGGCACTGCGCGTCGCGCACCTGCTTCATCTTCTCGACATCGCCGTCGCCATAGACGTCGCGCAGCGGCTCGACGATCATCGGCGTGTCCATCAGGCCGGGCAGCACGCTGTTGGCGCGGATGCCCTTGTCCGCATACTCCAAAGCGATGGCGCGGGTGAAGGGCAGCACGGCGCCCTTGCTGGCGTAGTAGGAGATGTAGGACACCCCGGTCCAGCGGATGCCGGCGACGGAGGAGATGTTGACAATCGCGCCGCCACCCTGGCGCGCCATCACCGGCAGGACGTGCTTGCAGGTGAGGAACATGGATTTGAGGTTGACCGCCATGACGCGGTCCCAATCGGCCTCGCTGAGCTCGACCGGCCCGCCGACCTCAGCGATCCCGACATTGTTGTGCAGCACGTCGATGCGGCCGAAGCGCTCGAGACAGGCCGCGACCATGGCCTCGACCTGATCGGCCTTTGAGACGTCGGTCTCCTGCACGACCGCCGTGCCGCCCTCCTCGGCGATGATGCCGGCGGTCTCCTCCGCAGCGGGGCGCTTCAGATCGACGCAAAAGACCTGGGCCCCCTCCCGCGCGAAGAGCACCGCCGCCGCCTTGCCGTTGCCCCAGCCCGGCCCGACCGAGCCCGCGCCGGTCACGATCGCCACCTTGTCCTTCAATCGCTCGCCCATGGCCCTTCCCTTCACCTAGCTCCCAGCCGCTAGTGGTACGACTCCGACATTCCGATCCCGGAATGTCGGGCCGCCTCACTAGGTAACTCTTTGTTTGGGTTCAATTCTGGTCGACACTTGATCCAATTTCATCGGACTCAAGTGTCGGAATTGAACCACTAGAGCAGTTCGCCCTGCGCCGCCGGATAGTGCACCACACCGTCGGCCTGCAACTCGGCACCCGCATTGATCTGGGCCGGCTCCATTCGATTCTCCGCGACGATGTGCACGACCTCGTGGCCCAGTCCGAGCAGGTGGTCGGTGATGATCTGGCGATGGCAGCGCTGCCAGGCCGCCTCGGCGCACATAACCGCGCAGGTCTTCTCTTCGGCCAACGCCACGAGCGCCGCCAGCGCGCTGCGAAAGGCCGGCGTCAGGGCGTAGTCCGCGTAGTTGCGGAAGCTCGCGTTGCGCCAGAAGCCGTTGGGGCTCGGATAGCCGAGATCCTGCTTGTTGCGCCGGCCGCCGAGATCGCGGGCGTGGCGATAGGCGATGCCGGCCGGCTTCAGCGTGTCGGGCAAGGTCTCGATGTTGAACTGCGGGTTGGTGCGCGAGCGCGGAAAGGAGCGCACGTCGACGAGGACCTCGATCCCGGCGTCGCGAAGCAGGGCCAGCAGTTCCTCGGCGCTGCGCGTGGAATGGCCGACGGTGTAGAGAGTCATGGCCCAAAGATGGCCGCCGACCGCAGCCGCCGCAAGCCGTGACCCGGCCCCTGGCTTTGCCTAGAATCCCGAATCCATGACCCGCCTGCCCTGGAACCCGCAGCAATACCTGCTCGCCGCTGGCCATCGGCTGCGCCCGTCCATCGATCTGCTGGCCCATGTCAGCCACGACTCGCCGCGCCGGGTCGTGGACCTCGGCTGCGGACCGGGCAACGCGACTCGACTGCTCGCCGAGCGCTGGCCCGAGGCCGAAATCCTCGGCGTCGACAGCTCGACGGAGATGCTCGCGCGGGCTCGCGCCGAAGGGCCGAAGGCCGACTGGCTCGAGGCCGATATCGGCACCTGGGAGCCCGAGACACCGCCCGACGTGATCTTTTCCAACGCCGCGCTGCATTGGCTGGACGACCACGAAAAGCTGTTTCCGCGCCTTCTCGCCAGCCTCGCCCCAGGCGGCGTCCTTGCCGTCCAGATGCCGCGCAACGTCGATTCACCCTCGCATCGGCTGGCGCGGGAAAGCGCGCGCGAAGGCCCCTGGTGGGCGGCGCTGACCGGCGCCTTTCGAGATTCGCCAGTCGCAGAGCCGGCAGCCTACTATGCACTGCTCGCCGGCCAAGCGGCCAAGCTCGACATCTGGGAGACGGAATACCTGCACGTCCTGGAGGGCGAGGACCCGGTGCTGGCGTGGACCCTCGGCACGGCCTTGCTGCCGGTCCGCCAGCGGCTCGACGCGGAGAGCTTCGAGGCCTTCAAGACCCATCACGCCGCCAAGCTGCGCACCGCCTACCCGCCGCAGCCAGGCGGCGAGACGCTATTCCCCTTTCGCCGTTTATTCGTGATCGCCGTGGCCAGGTCTTAAGACCCGGCGGAACCGACGGCCGCGGCGCGCGGCGGGCGAAACAGGGTCCACGCGGCGTGGCCGGCCAGCGTGCCGATGACGATCGCCCCGCCCAGCAAGGTACGATCGCCGGGCGTCTCGCCGATGGCGAGCCAGACCCAGAGCGGACCGAGGATGGACTCCAACAGCAGGATCAGACCGACCTCGGGCGCGGGAAGGTAACGCGGGCCGATCGTCATCAAGGCGAAAGACAGCGGCAGCATCACCAGGCCCATGACCAGCAGCACCGCGACGTCGCCGCCGGCGATTGCGGCCGGCTGCGCCAGCGGCAACACCAGCAGCGCCGTCATCCAACCGCTCAAGGCGGCGGCCGGCACCATATCGCGGTCCCGGTGGCGGCGGATGAGAGAGAATCCTCCGGCAAGCGAGAGCGCCGCCGCCAGCGCCGCCAGATTGCCGATGATCGAGCCACTGTCGAGGCCGCCCGAGGCGATGATGCCGATTCCCACGAGGGCGAGCGCGATCGCGCCCCAGGTGCGCGGCGCCACCGCCTCGCCGAGCAGCCGCCAGGCGATCAGCGCCGAGAACAGCGGCGAGGTGCTGACGATGAACAGCGTGTTGGCAACCGTCGTGTTGGTGATGGAAACAATGAACGCGACGGTGCAGAGCGCAAAGAGCAGCGCGACCGTGAAGCCGGGCCAGCCCAAGTCGCGAAACGCCGCCCAGGTTCGGCCGCGATAAAGACAGAGAAGGCCGAGCGCGATCCCGGTGCCCATCAGCAGGCCGCGCCAGAACAGAAGGGTCCAGATGTCGGCCGCGACCAAGCGGACGAGCAGCCCGTCCGGCGAGATCACCAGGACGGCGAGCAAGGTGATGAAGAAGCCTTTCGCGTGGGTCGACAAGCCGCCCCCTCTCCGGTCCCCGGTCCGCTCGAGCCCCCTAGAGGCATACAGGGATTTGGGCCCGGGGCAAGCGTTCCCGCCCGAGGCGACGGGGCCCAAGGCAGGGACTCGACAGGCCCGCCGCGGCGCGGGCAGGATCCGGCAGCATGAGGGCGAGGCGATGACGGCAAATCCGAGCAACGGACTCACTCTGCGCGACCTGGACGGCGACGATCTCGCCTGGCTGCTAGCGCTCAACCAGGCCTGCCTGCCGGCGGTCAGCAGCCTCGATGCGACATCCTTGACCCGCCTGCTGGCCGAGGCGTCACTGGCCCGCCTGGCCGCGCTCGATGACGAACGGCTCGGCGCGCTGATCGCCTTCCGACCGGGCGCCGACTACGGCAGCGACAACTACCGCTGGTTCTGCGCGGCCTACGACGACTTTCTCTACATCGACCGCGTGATGGTGAGCGGCGCGGCGCGCGGCCGCGGGGTGGGTGCCGCGCTCTACGAGGACGCCGCCGAGACGGCCCAACACCTCGGCGTGCCGCGCCTGACCTGCGAGGTGAACGAGGAGCCGCCGAACCCGGGCTCCATGCGCTTTCACGAGCGGCTCGGCTTTGAGGCCGTCGAGAGCCGTCCCAGCGCCGGGGGCCGCAAGCGGGTGGCCATGCTCGCCCGGCCGATCGGTCTCTGACCGGCCCGCCATGAGAAGCGGGGGCGCAGCTTGAACTACGACGCTCTCTTCGCGCCCTTCGACGGCCAGTCGGTGCGCGTGGGCTTGGTCGGGGCCGGCGAGTTCGGGGCGACGCTGCTGGCTCAGGCGCGATCGATTGAGGCGCTCGCGATCTGCGCGGTCTGCGAGCGGCAGCCGCAACGCGCCGTCAACGTCCTCAAAGCGAGCGGCTACGACCCGGCCCGGGTCGCCGTCTGCGGCCGTCTCGCCGAGGCGCGGACGGCTCTGACCGGCGGCAAGATCGCCGTCGTCACCGACGGCCGGCTGCTGGCCGAGCTCGAACTCGACATCGTCGTGGAGGCCACGGGCGACGCCGAAGCGGCGACGGTCACCGCGCTGGCCGCGATCGAGGCCGGCAAGCACGTCGCCATGGTCACCAAGGAAGCCGACTGCGTGATCGGCCCTGGCCTGCAGGCCAGGGCCGCCGCCCAGGACCGCGTCTTCACCAGCGTCGACGGCGATCAGCCGAGCCTGCTGATCGGCCTTGTAAGCTGGGCGCGCCGCCTCGGCCTCGATATCGGAGTTGCCGGCAAGTCGAGCGAGTACGATTTCGTCTTCGATGCCGAGACCGAGCGGGTCACCTGCCGCGACCGACAGGTCGAAGCCAAAGGCCTTGGCAGACTGTGGTCGCCTGTACCGGACGAGCTTCGGGAGGCCGCAGAACGACGTGCACAGATCCTGGACGGCCTGCCGACGCGCTCGGTCTCGGATCTTTGCGAGCTTTGCGTGGTCGCCAACGCGACCGGACTGCGGCCCGACACGGCGGCCTTGCATGCGCCGATCCTGCGCACACAGGAAGTGCCGAGCCTGCTGCGGCCTGCCGCAGAGGGCGGCCTGATGGCCGGCCATGGCGTGCTCGACATCTTCAACTGCTTGCGCCAAGCCGACGAGATCAGCTTTGCCGGTGGAGTCTTCCTGGTCGTCGCCTGCGGCGATCTCGAGGCCTGGCGTGTGCTCGGCGCCAAGGGCATTCCCATCGCCCACGACGGCCGCCACGCGCTGCTCTACAACCCGCAGCACCTGCTGGGGGTCGAGGCGCCGATCACGCTGTTGACCGCGGCGCTGCTGAGCCAGCCGAGTGGGGCGCTCGCGGCGAGGCCGGTCTGCGATCTCGCGGCCCAGACCGCGATCGATCTCGAGGCGGGCCAGGTGCTGAGCGTCACCGACGCGCACAAGCACGAGGTCGGCTCGCTGCGGCCCTTGCTCCTGCCATCCGCGCCCCTGGCCGGTAGCAGCCCGATTCCGTACTACATGGCGGTCGGCTGCCGTCTTGCGGAGGCGGTGCCGGCGGGCACCACGCTCACGCTCGATATGGTCGAGGCGCCGGCGACCTCGGCCCTGTGGGATGAGCGGCGGCGACAGGATGCGCTGTTCTGTGTGAAAAGCGTAGAAGGCTAGGAAGATAAAGCTGTCTTGCGTGGGAGAAGGACGCATTTCTTTGGTCCGCTCCGCGGACGCCCCCCACCCGGCGCTATGCGCCGGCCTCCCCCTCGAGGGGGGAGGCGTAGCTGTTGCGGTGCCGATTTGATCCCCTCCCCCCTTGAGGGGGAGGGCTAGGGAGGGGGGCCGGCGCGGAGCGCCGAAGAGGAAAAGCGATCATGACGCCAGCAACACAAAACGAACTCCAAGACCTGCCGATCGTCGACTCCCACCATCACTTCTTCGACCTGGACCGTGTCTACTACCCCTGGCTCACCGACCGGCCGGAGCCGGATTTCCTGCTCGGCGACTACGAGGCGATCAAGGCCAACTACCTGCCGGCCGACTACGCGCGCGACGCCGCCGGCCTGAACATCGTCAAGACCGTCCACGTCGAAGCCGAGGCCGATCATGACGCCCCGCTGGCCGAGACCCGCTTCCTGGAGACGCTCCACACCGAACATGGCAAACCCGACGCCATCGTCGGCCATGCCTGGTTCCACACGCCCGACAGTGAGGCGGTGCTCGAGGCCCAGGCCGCCTCTCCGCTGATGCGCGGCATCCGCTCGAAGCCGGTGACGGGGCGCTCGCCGGCCGACAGCGTGGCCGGCCGGCCCGGCAGCCTGCAGAACCCGGCCTGGCGCCGCGGCCTTGGGCTGCTGCGCCGCTTCGGTCTCTCCTGGGATCTGCGGGTGCCCTTCTGGCACCTCGAGGAGGCGGCGGAGGTCGTGGGGCTCTATCCCGATCTGCCAGTGGTCGTCGAGCATACCGGCCTGCCCTGGGACCGCGGCGAGGCCGGCCTGGCGCAGTGGCGGCACGGCATGAAGGCGCTCGCGGCCCACGAGAACGTCTGGCTCAAGGTCTCCGAGCTCGGCCTGCGCGACCGGCCTTGGGATTTCGAGTCGAACCGCCGGGTGGTGCGCGAGGCGCTGGAGACCTTCGGCTTCCGGCGCGCCATGTTCGGCTCTAATTTCCCGGTCGCGCGCCTGCGCATCGGTTACGCCGAGCTAGTGCACGACATCTGCCGTATGATCGAGGACTGCAGCGACGCCGAGCGACGCCTGCTGTTCCATGACAACGCCCTGCGCTTCTATCGCCTGTCTTGAGGTTTCATGAGGTTCACGGCAAGCTCGCGTCAGCGTGCCGGCCGAGGACCACAAGGGGCCCAGCGCACGGGAAACGAGCACAAGAATAACAAGCGCAAAGGAAACAAACGATGAGAATGCTCCTGCCGATCCTGGTCTTGACCGCCGGCCTTGTGCCCTTCGCCCCGCCGGCCTTCGCGGCCAAGGGCCACCTCACCATGGGCATGGTGCTGGAGCCGCCGCACCTCGACCCGACCGCCGGGGCCGCGGCGGCGATCGACGAGGTGGTCTACGCCAACATCATGGAGGGCCTCACCCGGATCGATCGCGACGGCACGGTCAAGCCTGCGCTCGCGGAAAGTTGGGAGATTTCTCCCGACGGCCTGACCTATCGCTTTACGCTCCAAGACGGCGTCAAGTTCCACGACGGCAGCGCGCTCGAGGCCGACGACGTGGTCTTCTCGTTCGAGCGGGCCCGCGCCGAGGACAGCACCAACGCCCAGAAGGCCCTGTTCGAGCCGATCGACAAGCTCGAGGCGGCCGACGTCCGGACCGTGGTCATCACGCTGAAGCGCCCGACCGGCCATTTCCTGTTCAATCTCGGCTGGGGCGACGCCGTGATCGTCGCGCCGGAATCGGCCGAGACAAACAAGACCGACCCGGTCGGCACCGGACCCTTCAAGTTCAAGCGCTGGGTCAAGGGCGACTCGATCGAGCTCGAGGCCAACCCGGACTATTGGGACGCGGCCGTGAAGCTGGAGAGCGCGACTTTCCAGTTCATCCCAGACCCGGCCGCGGCCGTGGCGGCCATGATGGCCGGCGACGTCGACGCCTTCGCCAACTTCCCGGCGCCCGAGAGCATGGGCCAGTTCGACGCCGACCCGCGCTTCGAGGTCGTGATCGGCAGCACGGAGGGCGAGACCATCCTCGCCATCAACAACGGCCGCGCGCCCTTCGACGACATCCGCGTGCGCCGCGCGATCGCCCATGCGCTCGACCGCCAGGCGATCATCGACGGCGCCATGTTCGGCTACGGCACGCCGATCGGCAGCCACTTCGCCCCGCACCATCCGGCCTACGTCGATCTGACCGGCCGCTATCCGCTCGACCTGGAAGCAGCCAAGGCACTGCTCGCCGAGGCCGGGCACGGCGACGGCCTGAAAGCCACGCTGAAGCTACCGCCGCCGACCTACGCCCGGCGCGGCGGCGAGATCATCGCCTCCCAACTCGCCAAGATCGGCATCGATGTCGAGCTGATCCCGGTCGAATGGGCCCAGTGGCTCGAGCAGGTCTTCCGAGGCAAGGACTACGACCTGACCATCGTCTCCCACACCGAGCCGATGGACATCAACATCTACGCCCGCGACACCTACTACTTCGACTACCAGGACGAGGGCTTCAAGGCGCTGATGGCCAAGCTCGACGCCGCGACCGACCCGGGGGATCGCGCAGCGCTGATGCGCGAGGCCCAGGAGACGCTGGCCGAGGCCTCGGTCAACGGCTTCCTGTTCCAGCTCGCCAAGCACGGCGTCTGGAACGCCAAGCTCGAAGGCCTCTGGGAGAACAGCCCGGTCCAGGCCAACGACCTGACCGAGGTGCGCTGGATGGAGTGAAGGGGGGCAAATTAGGGGCCAAGGCGCCTCCTTCATCGCTGCAAATCCACTGTGCGTCCTTCGAGACGCGCCCTGTCGGGCGCTCCTCAGGATGAGGTAAATCGTGGATGGCATTAAGAAATGTCCTCATCCTGAGGAGCCCGCGCTAGCGGGCGTCTCGAAGGGTTCGGTACGAACCGCGCGAAGCGCTTGGCGGTCGGTTCTCCAACCACCGAAGCGCCCGGCGTCGGGGCAGCTCTGAACCGCCGCCCCATGGCCCCCTTCATCGCAAAGCGCCTGGTCGCGCTGGTCCTGACCCTCCTGGTCGCCTCGCTCGTCGTCTTCCTCGTGCTGGAGGTGCTGCCCGGCGATCCGGCAGCCATCATGCTCGGGGTCAATGCGCGCGAGGACACGCTGGCCGCCCTGCGCGCCGAGCTCGGGCTCGACCGGCCGGCCTGGGAGCGCTACGGACTTTGGCTCGGCGGGATGCTGACCGGCGATTTCGGCCAGAGCTATACCTACAGCGTGCCGGTCGGCGAGCTCATCGGCGAGCGGGTGGCGATCAGCCTGCCCCTGGCCGTGATGGCGATCGTCTTGTCCACCGCGATGGCGATTCCGCTCGGTGTGCTGGCGGCGGCGCGACGCAACAAGGCGGCCGACCTCTGCGTCAACGCCTTCGTCCAGGTCGGCGTGGCGGTGCCGAACTTCTGGTTCGCGATGCTGCTGATCATCCTCTTCGCCGTGATCCTGCGCTGGCTGCCGGCCGGCGGCTTCGCGGGCTGGGACGCCGGGCTCGGCGCGGCGCTGCTGTCGCTGTTGCTGCCGGCGGTCGCGCTCGCCCTGCCCCAGGCCGCGATCCTCACCCGGGTCACGCGCTCCTCCGTGCTCGAGGTGCTGAACGAGGACTTCGTGCGCACCGCCCGGGCCAAGGGGCTCAGCCGCCGTGCCGCGCTCTGGCGCCATGCCGTGCGCAACGCCTTGATCCCGGTGGTCACGATCATGGGCCTGCAGTTCTCCTTCCTGCTGGCCGGCACGATCATCATCGAGAATGTCTTCTACCTGCCCGGCCTCGGTCGCCTGCTGTTCCAGGCGATCGCCCAGCGCGACCTGATCGTGGTCAAGGACTTGGTGGTGCTGCTGGCCGGCACCGTGGTGGTGGTGAACTTCCTGGTCGACCTGCTCTACGCGGTGCTCGACCCGCGCCTCAGGAGCGGCGGCACCCATGTCTGAGGTCGCGCGCGAGTTCCTCGACCAGGGCCTGCGCCACCGCAGCTTCGTGATCGGCGGTGCGATCAGCGCGCTCTTCATCGCCGTCGCCCTGGTCTCGCTGGTCTGGACGCCGCATTCGGTGACCGCGATCGACATCGCGATCAAGCTGCAGCCGCCCACGGCCGCGCATTGGCTGGGCACCGATCACTTCGGCCGCGACCTGGTCTCGATGCTTATGGTCGGTGCGACCAACTCGGTCGCGGTCGCCCTGGTCGAGGTCGGCATCGGGCTCGGCCTCGGCGTGCCCTTGGGCCTGCTCGCCGCGGCCAAGCGCGGCTGGATCGACGAGCTGGTGATGCGCGTGAACGACTTCACCTTCGCCTTTCCGGCGTTGCTCTCGGCGGTCATGATCACGGCCTTGCTGGGGCCGGGCGCGGTGAACTCGATCATCGCCATCGGCATCTTCAACATCCCGGTCTTCGCCCGCCTGACCCGCGGCAGCGCCCTGGTGATCTGGCAGCGCGAGTTCATCCTGGCAGCGCGAGCCGCCGGCAAGGGTGCGGCGCGCATCAGCCTGGAGCACGTGCTGCCCAACGTGGCGAGCGTGCTGATCGTCCAGGCGACCATCCAGTTCGCGCTCGCCATTCTCGCCGAGGCGGGCCTCAGCTATCTCGGCCTCGGCACCCAGCCGCCGCAGCCGAGCTGGGGCAAAATGCTGAACGAGGCCCAGACCCTGATGTTCCAGGCGCCGCAGCTCGCGATCTTCCCGGGCCTGGCGATCGCGCTCACGGTGCTCGGCCTCAACCTCTTCGGCGACGGGCTGCGC
>JAKSDN010000543.1 GCA_022360075.1 Kiloniellales bacterium
CTCGACCCGAAGGGCCGACCAGCACAGCAAGAGAAGGCATCTCTCCGCACCTCCCGCACCACAACGGCGATACGTCCGGTTTGCTTGTCGCAGCACCGAATCGCCGGCCTGCGCCCTTGCGGCAGGAACTCCGTCTTGAGTTCCAAGATCCCTGCATAACGAAAAGCCCGGGCGCTGAGGCCCGGGCTTCTGTCGTTTCCGCTTACTTGACGATCGCGTAGCGGAGATCGAAGACGTTGTCGGGACGCTGCGCCACGTCGACGCCGTCGCTGATGCCCCAGGACAGCGGCTGCTGATGCAGCGGAATGTGGCCGACCTCGTCCTGGTGGATCTTGAAGGCCTCATCGATCAGCGTCTGCCGCTTGGCCTGATCGGTCTCGACCTGGACCAAGTCCGTGAGCTCGGTCAGGCGCTCGTTGCAGTAGCCGCCGAGGTTGAACTGACCCTTGGTCTCGCCGCGGCAGGACATGAGGGCGGACAGCGGATTGTGGCTGTCCATCGTCGAAGGGGTCCAGCCCAGCAGGTAGAGGCTGGTGTCGTAGTTGTTCTGGGCCAGCACCTTCGCAAAGTACTTCGACTTGGTCTGCGCCAGGAGGTTCACCTTGACGCCGGCCTTGGCCAGCATGCCGACCACCGCCTGGCAGATCCGCTCGTCGTTGACGTAGCGGTCGTTCGGGCAATCCATGGTCACCTCGAAGCCGTCGCCGTAGCCGGCCTCGGCCAGGAGGCTCTTGGATCTCTCCACGTCGAAGTCAGCCCGCACGTCGAGCGGCTCGTTCCAGCCGTTGATCTGCGGTGCGACCATCAAGGCCGCCGGCCGCGAGGCGCCGCGCATCACCTTCTTCCTGATCGCCTCGATGTCGATGGCATGCAGGAAAGCCTGGCGCACGCGCAGGTCTTTGAAGGGATTCTTGCCCTTGACGTCAGAGTAGAGCAGTTCGTCGCGCAATTGATCGAAACCGAGGAAGATGGTGCGCGCCTCGGGCCCGGTCAGCGGCTGCACGCCCTCGGCCTGCTCGAGCCGGTTCCAGTCCTGCACGGGGACCGGATAGGCCAGGTCCACATCGCCTGCGATCAGGGCCGCAACGCGGGTCGCGTCCTGGCCGACAGGCGTGAAGATCGCCTCGGTGACGTTGCCGGGCATAGCGTCCCAGCCCCACCAATCCGGGTTGCGGTCCAGGATCGTGCGCACGTCCGGCTGGCGCTCCCTGACCTTGTAGGGCCCGGTGCCGTTGGCGTTGATGTTGGCGTGGTTGCCTTCCTCGCCGCCCTTGACGTTGGTGGCGGAGAGCGTGTTGTTCGCCTCGGCCCACTCCTTGTCCATGATGTAGAAGATTTCGAGCTGGAGCGGCAGAATCGGGTCGGGGTTCGGCGTGATCAGGGCGACCGTGTGGTCGTCGATCTTCTTGGCCTCCTTGATGAGGCCGGCCACCACCTTGAGGTCGGAGCCCTCGGTGCGGATGCGCTCGACAGAGAAGACCACGTCGTCGGCCGTGAAATCGCTGCCGTCGTGGAACTTCACGCCCTGGCGCAGCTTGAAGACCCAGGTGTCGGGCTCGGTGTTCTCCCAGGACACCGCCAATCCCGGCTTCAGGTTCATGTCCCGGTCGCGCCAGACCAAGGCCTCGTAGACATTGCGCTGGAAGCCCAGCGTCATGGTCTCGAACAGGCCGTGGGGGTCCATGGTCTGGACGTCGCCCTGGAAAGCCCACTTGAAGGTCTTGGCGTCGGCCGCCTGACCGGCCATCAAGCCGACCGCAGCAACAGCGGCGAGCAGATAACGTCTTATCCGCATTCTCATCTCCCTGACATTTGGCGTCCCGCGCCCTCTTGGCCGGACGCATTGACGATCGCTAAGCGCGCCTCCCCAGGCGCCATTGCCGGGTACCTTAGTCCAAGCCTCCGGCCGGAAACAAGGCGCTTGGAGGACCGCCCCGAACGGCCGCGGCGGCCCCGAAATACCTGGCCTCAGGGCCGATTTCCTGGTCTTTTGCTCACGAGATCTTTATCCGACCCGGCGCGGCGCGCAGGGCGCATCGGGGAAGCCGACCGCCGTCTTGAGCCTCATCCCATTCATGCTCGCCGGGGCCCTGCTGGCCGGATTCGTCTCCGGCCTCGCTGGATTCGGCACCGCTCTGGTCGCCCTCGGCATCTGGCTGCACGTCATCGAGCCGCCCCTGGCCGCGCCGCTGGTGGCGATCTGCTCCGTCATCGCCCACATCCAGGGCGGCCTCACCTTGCGCTTTGCCTTCGACTTCGCCCGCCTCTGGCCCTTCGTCCTCGGCGGCTTGGCCGGCGTGCCTTTCGGGAGCCTGGCGTTGGATCATCTGGAGGTCGCCAGCTTTCGCGCGGCGGTCGGACTTTTCCTCGTCGCCTACTGCGCCGTCATGCTGCTGTCGCGACGTTTGCCGGTCGTGACCTGGGGCGGCCGCCGGGCGGACGCCTTGGTGGGTTTCGGCGGCGGGATCATGGGCGGGGCGGCCGGTCTCTCCGGCCCGCTGCCGACCCTCTGGTGCGGGCTCAGGGGCTGGCGCAAGGACGAGCAACGGGCGGTCTATCAGCCCTTCAACCTGTTCATCCTGTCTTGGGCGATCGCCGCATACGCCGTCCAGGGTCTGGTGACGCTCGAGGTGGGCCGCCTGACCCTGTTCTGCCTGCCCGGCACTTTACTCGGCGTCTGGCTCGGCGCGAAGGCCTACGGCCGCGTCGACGACCGGCAGTTCCGATTGCTCGTGCTCTGGCTGCTGCTGGCCTCGGGCGTCGTGCTGACGGTCTCGAACCTCTTCTGAGAGCCTCAATGCGTCGGGCGCGGGCGATTGTAAGGCAGACGCCTCAGCAGCGCGGCCATAGTGCAAGTGCCGGACAGGCCGGCGAAGGCCAGCCCGGCGCCGACGAAGGCGCTGAGCGCGAGAAACCCGGGCGAGACCAGCCAGCCGAGCAAAACGCCGAGTAGGACGAGCGTACCGGCGACGATTTGAACCTGGCGCATGATGCTGATCGGCACCCGGCGGTCGAGGCGCGTGGCGAGGCCGGCGCGCTTCCAGCCCTCGAGGCCGCCCTCGAGCTGGTACACGGCCTTGAAGCGACCGGCCAGGACTCGCGGCGCCGCCTCGGCGGTCCGGCTGCCGCTCGCGCAGTGAAAGACCGCGATCTTGTCCCGGTCGTGCGGCAGGTCGGCTGCATCGAGACCGGACAGCGGCACCAGATACGCGCCCGGCACATGCTCGCGGGCGTACTCGTCGGCCTCGCGAATGTCGATCAGGATTGCCCGCTCGGCGTCCAGCCATCGCTTGACCGTCTTGGCGTCGATCTGCTCGAGCGAAGGGGGCATAGCTTGTCTCCAAACGGCGCGGGGACTTGTTGCGCTCTCGTTAAATTCATATCCTCATATATATCGATTATTGAATATAAAAATCAAGGCTGAGGTGCTTTCGTTCTCCCAAGGCGATGGCGCTGAGAGTTCGACTCGAAATGAACTCAGTGAGATCAATGAGTTGTCACACATCATCGTCATCACGGGGCTTGACCCGGTGATCCAGAGTGGCGTCCGGGTCAAGCGATGCCTGAATTGCCGGATCAAGTCTGGCAATGACAAGCGAGGAGGTCTTCGCGACTAGCTCTGATTCGGAAAGCAGTGGTCTTGGGTCAGGCTCTCAGAGGGCGTTCTTGAAGATCTCGCCGCCCTTCATGATCAGCGGGATGTTCTCGCCCTGGCCGTCGAGCAGGGCGATGTCCTCCAGGGGATTGCCCTCGACCACGATCAGGTCGGCGAGCGCCCCCTCCGACACGCGCCCGAGCTCCTCGCCCCGGTTCAGGATCTCGGCGTTGACCGAGGTCGCGGACATCAGGATCTCCTGGGGCGGCAGCACCTGGGCGCGGATCGTGAACTCTGAAGACTGATGGGCGTGCATCTCCCCCAGGAGATCGGTGCCGAGACCCATCTTGACCCCCGCGCCTTTCAGCACCTCGAGGGAATCGAGACCGGCGTCGAGCACGACCTTGAGCTTCTCCAGGCTGACTTCGGGGAAGCCCAGATCGCGCCCGAAGCGGTCGAGTGCGCTGTAGGTGGCCAGGGTCGGCACGACATAGGCGCCCTGCTCGGCGCAGAACTGCGCGGTCTCCGCGTCGATCAAGTTGCCGTGCTCGATCGAGCGCACGCCGTAGGCGACCGAGCGGCGGATCGCTTCGGGGGTGTAGGCATGGGCCATGACGTAGGTGCGCCAGGACTTGGCCTCCCAGACGATGGCGCGGATCTCCTCCTCGGAGTACTGCAGATTGTCGATCGGGTCGCGGGGCGAGGCCACGCCGCCCGAGGCCATGATCTTGATCTGCGTGGCGCCGCGGCGCAGCTCCTCGCGCGCGGCCCGGCGCACCTCGTCGACGCCGTCGGCGATCCGCTCCAAGCCGGAGCCGGCCTGGCAACAGGGGCAGAACAGCGCGCCCTCGTCCTCGAGGCTGCGGAAATCGCCGTGGCCGCCGGTCTGGGTCAGGGCGCGGCCGGCATAGAACAGGCGCGGCCCCTTGATCAGGCCACTCTCGGAGGCCATGGCCAAGCCGTAGTCGGCGCCGCCGGCGTCTCTGATCGAGGTGAAACCGCGCTGCAGGGCGGCCTCCATGAATCGCCGGGCGTGTTGGTGGAGCAGCGAGCGCGGCATCGCCGCCAGCTTCGAGATATCGGGGTCGGCGGCGATGGCGTGGAAATGCGCATCGATCAGCCCCGGCATCAGCGTGCGTCCGCCAAGCTCGATCGTCTCGGCCGCCCCGCCGGCGATCGGCCGATCCGAGACCTCCCGGATCCGCCCGTCCTCGACAAACACCTGCATCGCTTCGCGGGGCTCGGGATCGAGCCCATCGAACAGGAGGCAATCGCGAAACAGAACCGACGTCATCTCTAAGCCCTCCCCGCGACCGATCGCAGCAAAGGCGTCGATCATTCTCGAGGCAGGCTAGCTCCGGGTCCCGCCCCACGCAACGAAGCAGGGCCGTTCACGTGTCGGCCCGCCCGGGAATGACGAAGAGATAGAGAGAGCGGCCGCGCCGGCCGGCAGTCAGATCAGCAGGTCGTCTTCATCGCGCTGGTCGCCGATCAGGTCGCCGAGCGTCTGGATCTGGCTGCGGATGTCACGGCGCTGCATGATCTTGATCTGAGCCGCCTCGGGCAGGTCCGTCAGCATGATCACGCCCTTCTCCAAGAGCACGCCGATCAGATCCTCGAGGACGCGCACGAAGCTCAGGTCGGAGGCGACCAGCACCTCCTGCAAGGCCGCATTGGCGTCTTCGCTTTCGAAGAAGAAGCGCTGGAGCTCGTCATCTGAGGCGTCGAGCCGCTCGGCGCCATTGCCGGGCTGCGCGAGGACCGAGATGATCGCGCCGTTTTCGTCACGTACCACGTATGGCATGTCCGCTCTCCGCGCCCGCGAAGGCCTGCTTGCCGGGACGCTGGGCACGCGAACCGGCGTTGGAGGCTAGCCGGACGGACCTTGCCGAAACCTTAACGCGCCTGGCAGGCGCTCCGCCGCAGGCCTCAGGCGCCCGCTTCTCGAAAGCCCTCCAACACGGCCGCGATCTGGCCTCGCGTGAAGGGCTTGGCGAGCACTTCGTCGGCGCCCAGCGAGCGGGCCCAGGTCAGCAGGTCGTCCTGGCGCATGGAGCCGCCGCCCGACATCGCAATGATCCTTACGTCCGGCGACATCTTGCGAAGCTCGGTGATGGTCACGAGCCCCTCCTGTTCCGGCATCAGGATGTCCGTGATGACGACGTCGGCGCCGAAGCTCTGGAACAACGCCACGCCGTCGGCGCCGTCCTCGGCCGAAGCGACCTCGCAGCCGAGGCTCTCGAGGGTTCCGGAGAGGCTATCACGGACCAGCTCGTGGTCATCGATCACGAGGACGCGCAAAGGGGTGGAATCCGAAGGACTCAATGCAGTGGTTCCCAGTCAAACAAAGCCATTTTCCCGCAATCGGATAGATCCACACAAGAACCTAGCGCAAGATTCGGCAAAGCAATCTCCGAACTGGAAAAAAAGCGTACCGCTTGGATCGGCCGGTCACGCCCGGTGGCGGTGCCTGACGTCGTCCCGTGCCGTCTCGTCGAGCAGGGCGCGGACCCGCTGGGCCAGGGTCAGGCGCGTGAAGGGTTTCTCCAGCAGCTCGATTCCGTCTTCCACCCGCCCGTCGCGCACCAGGCCGCGATCCGCATAACCTGACGCGAAAAGACAGGGCACATTCGGGAAGCGATCGGACACGGCGGCCGCCACGTCGCGCCCGTCCATGCCCTGGGGCAAGACCAGATCGGTGAGAAGCAAGTCCAGGTGATCCAGGCCGCGCAACTGCCCGACCGCATCGGGACCGTCGACCGCGTCGTAGACCCGGTAGCCGAGCTCGCTCAAGGACTCCTTCACGTAGGCGCGCACGGCCGTGTCGTCCTCGACCAGGAGTATGGTCTCCGTCCCGATGGGCATCTCCTGAGCAGTCGGAATCTCGCTCACCTCTTTCTCGGCCTTGGCGCCGGGAAGGAACAGCTTCACGGTCGTTCCGACTCCGGGCTCACTGTAGATCGTGACATGCCCGCCGGATTGCTTGACGAAGCCATAGACCATGCTGAGGCCGAGACCACTGCCGGCCCCGACATCCTTGGTGGTGAAGAAGGGCTCGAAGGCGCGCTCGAGCACTTCGCGCGACATGCCGGTCCCGCAGTCCGAGACGGCCACCATGACGTAGTCGCCGGGCTCGACGCTCTCTTGGCTCGTGAAGTAATCGGCGGCGAGCTCGACATTGCTGGTCTCGACGGTGAGCGGGCCGCCGTCGCGCATCGCATCGCGGGCATTCAAGGCGAGATTCAGAAGCGCGTTCTCGAGCTGATGCGCATCGACGATCGCGCGCCGGCAACTGGCCGTCAGCCGCGTACGGATCTCGACGTCCTCGCCCAGGGTGCGCTGCATGAGCTCGACCATGCCCCAGACCAGCTTGTTCACGTCGACGACGTCGGGGCGGAGCGCCTGCTTGCGCGAGAAGGCGAGCAGGCGCTGGGTCAGATTGGCGCCCCGATGGGTCGCGCGCAGCGCCGTGCCGAGATAGCGCTGGGCCGCCTCGTCGCCCTCCAGGCGCTGCTCGATCAGCTCGAGATTGCCGAGGATCGCCAGCAACAGGTTGTTGAAATCGTGCGCGATGCCGCCGGTCAGGTGGCCCACCGCCTCCATCTTCTGGGCCTGGATGAGCAATTCCTGCGCCTGATGGTAGTCCGTCGAGTCGAAGACCAGGCCGAACACCCCGCAGACCTCGCCGTTCTCGTCGCGATGGGGGATGTAGGTGGCCTGCACGAAGCGGTCGATGCCGTCGGGGTAGCGCACCTTCTGCTCGAAATGGGCGGTCTCGCCGCCGAGTGCGCGGTCCAGATAGGGCTTGATCCGGCGAAACCGCTGCTCATCGATCACCTCGACGAGAGGCCGGCCGACGAAATCCGAAGGTACCATCTTCATCCATTGGCAGGCCGTGCGATTGACGAAGCGGAAGCGGAGCTGGCTGTCGGCGTAGGAGATCGAGACGGGCAGGTTGTCCGTGATGAGGCGGATCTGTTTCTCGCTCTCCTCAAGCTCGGCCTCGCGCGCCTTGAGCTCGGTCACGTCGGTCCAGACGCCGACGATACCGCCCGAAGGCATGCGGCGCTCGGTCACGCTGAACCAGCGACCATCGGCGATCCGACGAACTGCCGTCTCGTAACCGCCCCGATTGCTCTGCCGCTCCTCGATCCAGGCCTCCTCGTTGCCGACGGCATCGAGCACCTGTCCCGCCTCGGCCGCGTATCGAATGAGATCGGGAAAGTAAATGCCGGCCTCGAGGCGATCGCGAACGGCGATATTGAGATCGCTGAAGGCGTCGTTCCAGATGACGAGGCGATCCGCGCCGTCGCAGATCGCGATGCCATGATCGGTGCTCTGGACCGCCTCGATCAGCGTTTGACGGGCTTCGCTGGCCTCTCGCTCGGCGCGCTTGCGCTCGGTCAGGTCCTGCGCCAGGGAGAAGTAGCCTCGAACTCTGCCAGTGGCGTCGACATGCGGGACGTAGATGACTTCGACCCAGCGCTCGACGCCATCGGGATAGCTGACGAATCCTTCGAGACGGCTCGTCTCGCCGCCCAGGACGGAATCGATCGCGGGCTCGGTGACCTCGAGCGAGTTATCCGTCATGACCTCGTCGCGCTTGAGGCCCATGACATCGCTGGCGGAGCGCTGCAGCCAGCGCTGGGCCGTCTTGTTGATGAAGCCGAAGCGCCGCTCGGCCGTCACGTAGGAAATGAAGAGCGGCGCGTGATCGGCGATCAGGCGGACCTGCTCGTCCAGCTCCTTCAGGGTCTGCTCCGCTTCCCGCTGGGCCGTGACGTCGCTGGCGGAGCCACGGTAGCCGAGGAACTCCCCGTCGTTGCCGAAGTAGGGCACGCCGCTGACCCGCAGCCAGCGAACCGGCATGTCCTTGGCCTCTCGGGGATAGACGAAGTCGCGGAAGGGCTCGCGCCGGCGCAGCGTCTCGCGATGCGCATCCCAGATGTCGGGTTCGATCGCGCCGCCGAGGATCTCCTCGCGCGTGCGGCCATAATGCGCTTCGGGTGGAACACCGCAGATCCTCTCGACGTTCGGCGAAAGATAAGTAAAGCGAAGACCGGCGTCGGTCTCCCAGAACCAGTCAGCCGCCGATTCGGCGAAGTCGCGAAAGCGCCGCTCGCTCGCCCCGAGCGCCGCCTCGGCCTTCTTTCGCTCGGTGATGTCGCGGAAAATCTCCAGAACCGCAGGGCGACCGTCATGGACGATCGGAATTCCGGAGACCTCGACGGGAAAGACGCGCCCGTCCAGACCGACGTAGCGCCTCTCGTTGGAAAGCGAATGGAAGCCCTCCGTGACGATCCTCCGGACGAGAGCCTCGACGGAACCGCGCTGATCGGGATGCACGATGCCGAGCACGGGTCGGCCGAGCAGGTCTTCGGCCGAGGCCGCCCCGAGCGCCCGCGCGGCCGCCGGGTTGACCAGGGCGATGAGGCCGTCGCGCACGATGTAGATACCGTCGGGACAGACCTCGACCAGCCTCCGGTAGCGCTCCTCGGTCTGGCGCCGCTCGCGCTCGCGCAGGATCAGGTCGGTGACATCAGTAGTGATGGCGATCACGCCGCCCTCGCTCGTTCTCGCCTTCGTGACCTGAACGAAACGCCCGTCCTTGGTGCGGGACTCGAACGAGGAGGTGTCGGTACCGCGGTGCTTTTCGATCCGCTGAGCGATGAAGTCCTCGGGCGGCGTCCCATCCAGGACAAAAGCGCCACGGCCGACGAGGATCCGCATGGCGGTCTCGTAGTCCTGTCCGACGCGGATCACGTCGCGGGACTCGGGAATGAACTCGAAGCAGCGCTCGTTGAAGAGCACGATCTTGTCGTCGGCATCGTAAAGGATGACCGCTTGCGAGACGCTCTTGATCGCATCGAGCAGTTGGGCGTGGGCCCGGTCGGCCTGCGCGCGCGCCGCCACCGTCTGCTCCACCAGACTGCGCAGGCGGCGCTGCTGCGCCAGCACGACGAAGAGCAGGACGACGCCGGCGATCAGGAAGAAGCCCAGGAAACCCAGTAGAGTGGCAGCCGTCTGCGCCTCGATCGTGATCCAGGTGTCGGCGCTGTAGGCCTCGAGCAGAACGCGCTTTTCCTTGACCACGCGCCAAGCCAGCAGCGAGCCGGCGACGAGGAAGAGCATGCCACCCCAGGTGGCTAAGGTAGAGGTCTTGATACCCGGGCGCTCGATCATCGGCCGGACAACGCCCCTGCGCTCCGCCGCTTGGACCGGGTCGAAAACGCCCGCGTCCGCGCGCAGTCAAGCCGCGAAAGGACGCTCGAGGACGTCGAGACCTTGGAGCTTGCCGTCGTAGTCATTCGTTCCGCCGCGCGCGGGGCTGCCCGTTAAGGGTGAAGGCGCGTGTTCAGGCTGTCGGCGAAGATCGCCAACCACTGGCGTGGTAATACCGCGATCTTGCAAATCAACGAACGCTATTCTCAATAAAAAGCCGGGGCCGTAAACAACACTATTGAGTCATCCGGCACCTATTCGTGTCATCTTGTCTATTCAACTTAAACGATAAGAATAGTCCAATCGTTTAGTCGGCAAGGGCGAGCGTCTTGACCGCGCAGCTCATTCCTCACGATGAAATCGAGGCCGAACCCGCATGATCGCCGTTGCGACTGAACGTTTAATCTACGATAAAGCTGCTAGATCAAGTGTCCCGCCCGGCCATGCAGCAGCTCGCGAACCTCGGCACCTCGACGGCCACTCCATTCGGAGGGCTCGATCCTGCCGTGCTCGCTCGTGCGAGAGCCAGCCTTCGTTTCGACGAGACTCGCTTGGTCCTCGATCATTGGGGCAGCCTGACGACCGGCGACCGCCTTCCCGGACGCCGGGACCTCCGTCCCGAGGAAATGCTGCCGGTCCTCGGTGACCTCTGGATCATGGACTACGTTCGGGACGCCTCGCGCCTGCGCTACCGGCTGGTCGGCGACGAGATCAGGTCCCGCTACGACTTCCCCCTCGTCGGCAAATACCTCGACGAGGTCGTTGCCCCGGGCGCCTATCCGCGTGTCGCCAGGTACTTTCTCGCCTGTACCGAGCGGCCGGCCATCACGCTGCTGACCGGACGGCTTTATCACGAGTGGCAAAGGCCCGGCGAGGGCGAGCGGCTGTTGCTGCCGCTCTTCGGTGCGGAGGGATTCGCCGAGGGCTTGCTCGGCATCACGATCTGCCGGAGGACCTACGGCGACCGGAGCAGCGCCGAGCATAGCAGTGAGCGCCGGATGCTGATCCTGCCGCTCGACGGCGCGCCGGTGACAGACGAAACGACGTGACCCCGCACGGTGCCGCCCCGATCCAAGCCATGCAGCATTTACAATGCGGACATGCGGCCTCCGGGGGCGGCTTTGCTTGCCTCAGCGCTTCAGGTTAGGCTGATCCGTCACATAAGTCCTAGATGACAAACTCGCACAGGAGAGCGGCATGAGTGTGCGGCCGAACTCGCCCGCGGCCCGGGATATCGCCTACCATCTTCACCCCTATACCAATGCCCGTAAGCATGAGGAGCAGGGCCCGCTGATCATCAGCGAGGGCAAGGGCGTGATGGTGCGCGACGACCAGGGCAACGAGTACATCGAGGCCATGGCCGGTCTCTGGTGCACGGCGCTGGGCTTCAGCGAGCCGCGGCTGATCAAGGCCGCCACGGCGCAGCTCGAGAAGCTGCCCTACTACCATTCCTTCGCGCACAAGGTGCCCGAGGCGGTGATCGATCTCTCCGAGAAGCTGATCGAGCTCGCGCCCGTGCCCATGTCGAAGGCCTTCTTCGCCAACTCGGGCTCCGAGGCCAACGACACCGTGGTCAAGATGATCTGGTACTACAACAACGCCCGCGGCCGCCCGGAGAAGAAGAAGATCATCGGCCGGATCAAGGGCTATCACGGCATCACGGTGGCGAGCGGCAGTCTCACCGGCATTCCGGTCAACCATCAGGACTTCGACCTGCCGATCGCCAACATCATCCACACCGGCTGCCCGCACCACTACCGCTTCGCCGAGGAAGGCGAGAGCGAGGAGGACTTCGCGACCCGGCGGGCCGACGAGCTGGAGCAGCTCATCCTGGAAGAAGGGCCCGAGACCGTGGCCGCCTTCATCGGCGAGCCGGTAATGGGCGCCGGCGGCGTAATCGTTCCGCCGCGGACCTACTGGGACAAGATCCAAGCCGTGCTGAGAAA
>JAKSDN010000126.1 GCA_022360075.1 Kiloniellales bacterium
GGCGGCGAAGGTTCTGACCCAGCTCGACCGGCTCGGCTACGCCGCCTGGTGGCACATCACCCGCTACTTCCAGGCCGCGAACCACTTCGGCGTCGAGCGCAACATCTTCGAGGGCTATTTGCCCGACGCGAACCTGCTCTGCTTCCCGCGCGCCGCCTCGGTCAGCATCGAGGGCTTCGAGCCCGCCGTCGGTCTCGACGACAGCTTGGAGAAGGCGGTGGAACGCATCGCCTCGCGGTCCGAAGGGAGCGCGAACTAGACTCCCTCGGCTCGCCGGCGGCCTTCAGCCGCCGCCGGCGGCGAACGCCACGGCCTCCTCGGCCGCGCGGATCAACGCGCGGGCCTTGTTTCGGCTTTCCTGGTACTCCGTCTCCGGGTCGCTGTCGGCGACGATGCCGCCGCCGGCCTGGACGTACATCTGGCCGTCTTTGACCACGGCGGTCCGGAGCGCGATGCAGGTGTCCATCGAGCCGCTGGCGCCGAAGTAGCCGATGGCGCCGGCATAGACGCCGCGGCGCTCGGGCTCGAGCTCGGCGATGATTTCCATGGCGCGAACCTTGGGCGCCCCGGAAACGGTCCCGGCGGGAAAGCCGGCGACCAGCGCATCCATGGCGTCCAGGTCCGGGCGGACCGTCCCCACGACATTGGAGACGATGTGCATGACGTGGCTGTAGTGCTCGATGACATCCCGTTGCGTCACCTTGACGCTGCCAACCCGGGCGACGCGGCCGACGTCGTTGCGGCCGAGGTCGAGCAGCATGAGGTGCTCGGCCAGCTCTTTCGGGTCGGACAGAAGGTCCTCAGCGAGCGCCGCGTCCTCCTCCGCCGTGGCGCCGCGCGGCCGGGTGCCGGCGATCGGCCGGATGGTGACGGTATCCTCGCGCAGGCGGACCAGGATCTCGGGGCTCGAGCCAACGATCGAGAAGCTGCCGAGATCGAGGAAGAACAGGAAAGGCGAAGGGTTGAGCCGGCGCAGGGCCCGATAGAGGCTGAAGGGTGGCAGTTTGAAGGGCAGCGCGAAGCGCTGGGAGAGCACGACCTGAAAGACGTCGCCGGCGTAGATGTACTCCTTGCCCTGGCGGACCATCTCGTGGAAGGCCTCGCGCGACATGTTGGAGCTCGGCTCGGGCAGCCCGCCTTCGGTCGCCACGCGCTCGCGCCGGTAGGGCAGGGAGCGGGCGAAATCCGCAACCACATCGGCGAGGCGTTCGCGCGCCCGGTCGTAGGCCGCGCTGGCGCTCATGTCCTCCCGTGGCCAGACCGGCGTGATTACCGTGACCCTGTCCTCGACCCGGTCGAACACCGCCATGACCGTCGGCCGCATGAAAAGCCCATGGGGCAGGCCGAGCACGTCCGGGTTCAGATCCTCGATGCGCTCCATCAGGCGCACCGTGTCGTAACCCATGTAGCCGATCAGGCAGCAGGCCATGGGCGGCAGCTCCGGCGGCAGCGCAACGCGCGACTCCTCGAGCAGCCGGCGCAGGGTCGCAAGCGGATCACCTTCCAAGGGCTCGAAGCGGCCAGGGTCCAAGCGGGCCTGACGATTGATCTCGGCCTGTGCGTCGGTGCAGCGCCAGATCACGTCCGGCTTGAGCGCGATGAAGGAGTAGCGGCCGATCGTCGCGCCGCCCTCAACGGACTCGAAGAGGCAGGAGTAGGGCCTGCCGTCGGCGAGCTTCAGGAAGGCCGATACCGGGGTCTCCAGATCCGCGACCAGGCTGGTCCAAACCACCTGGGATTCCCCGGCCCGGTAGCGCTCGGCGAAGCTGGCGAAATCCGGCGTGGCGCGCATCGGCTTGGCCTTGTCCGACTGAGTGGCTGGTCCCGCGGCCGGCGCGACCGCGTAGCGCTTAGAAGCCGGCGACGAGATCGTCGACCAGGCGGGTGTTGATGGTGATCCCGTAGTCCTGGCTCAACGCTTCGGCGAACTCGGTCATGAGATCGTTTTCGAGGTTGCGCGCAAGGTCGTCGCGCAACCCGCTCAAGCCTTCCGGATCCGAGGCCGGGGCCGGCCTGTTCACATCGACCAGCTTGGCGACGATGTAGCCGGCGCCGTCCTGCGCCATCGTGACTCCGCCGGGCTCCAGCTCGAAGAGCTTGCCGGCGAGCTCGCGGGAAACCGAGATCCCATCGCCCTGTCCGCTGCGATCGACCGGACCCCGGACCTGAAGATCCAAGCCCTCGTCTTCGGCGATCTTTTCCAGCGCCACGCCCTCGTTCGCGCGCTCCAGAAGCGCTTCGGCCCGCGCGCTGGCTAGTTCCTCCCGCTGCGCCAGCTCCCAGCGCCGGATCACGGCCGCGCGGACGTCGGTGAAGGGCCGCAGGGCAGACGGCGTCGTGCCGTCGATGCGCACGACGAAGAATCCGCCTTCGTCGGTTTCGAGCAGCAGGCTGGATTCACCGACTTCTGTATCGTCGATCGCCTCGAGAAGCTCGGCGAGGGGCGGCAGATCCGCGATCGCGTTTCCCGCGCCGTCGCGGCCCCGGGCATCGATCGCCGGCACCTCGACCACCGTCAAATTGAGGGCCGCAGCCGCGTCTTCCAGCGACGCGCCGCCGCCGAGCTCGTCATCGAGTTGATTGGCGATCGAGATGATGCTGTCGATCGCGGCCTGCATCCCGAGATCCTCTTCGATCTGCTCGCGTGCTTTCTCGAAGTCGGGTTCTTCGCCGGGCTCGATCGCGCGCACGCGCACGATATGCCAGCCGAAGGAGCTCTGTATCGGATCGCTCACCGCGCCTTCGGCGACGCCGAAGACCTGATCGGCCAGCTCGGTGAGCTGTCGCGCGAGCTCGTCCTTCGTCACCGTGCCCAGATCGATCGGATCGCCCCCGGATGCCTCCTTCGCGACGGTTGCGAAGTCAGCGCCGCCATCGAGCTTGCTTTTGGCCTCCTTGGCCGCGGCTTCGTCGAACAGGACCATTTGTTC
Source organism: Kiloniellales bacterium (assembly GCA_022360075.1). The sequence continues at coordinate 2,931 of JAKSDN010000126.1, forward strand.
CAGGGAGCGGCGCTCGGCGACGGCGAAATCGTCGCGGCGCTCGTCGAAGTCGGCGCGCACCTCGTCCGGTGAGATCGAGATCTCGGCCAGCAGATCCTGCGGCCGAATGTGGATGAAGCTCACGCTGCGGGTCTGAGGCGACATGAAATCGGCGCCATTGGCGGCATGGAAGTCGACCAAGGCCGCTTCGTTCGGACTCGGTAGGTCGATGATGGAGGCAATCTCGATCTCGATCGCCTCGGCCGTACGCGTCTCTTCGGTGAAGGTGTAGAGCGTCTCAGCCATGGCGGCCGGCGCCGAAATGGCGCCGGTGATCGAGCGCGCGATCTGGCCGCGCTGGAGGTCGCGCCGAAGGCCGGCGACGAACTGTCCTTCGCTAAGCGAGGCGTTGCGCAGCGTCTGGATGAACCGCGTCCGGTCGAAGTCGCCGAAGGAGTTCTGGAAAGCCGGCTCCGAGACGATCGCCTGGCGGATCCGATCCTCCGAGATGACCATGCCCAGATCCTGAGCCTTCTGGTCGAACAGAGCCCGGTTGATGAGGTTGCGTAGCACCTGATCGACCAGACCGAGCGCGCGGGCGTCCTCGACGTCGAGACGCTGGCCGAGACTGGACCGCAGGCGGCGCAGCTCCCGGCTCAAGTCGCGGGAGAATTCCTGCTGATCGATCGCGATCTCGCCGACCTCGGCGACCGCCGTCGAATGGCCGGGCCCACGGAAGATGTCGCCGATGCCCCAAACCGCGAAGCTCAGAATGAGCAGGCCGAACAACACGAAAGTGACGACTTTCGCGACCGGTTTGCGCATCGAGCTCAACATGGCGGCGGACGGTCCTTGTCTCAGCGGTGAGCAATTCGCGTTATGCCGCCCGACCCGCTTGCCAAGCGGTCGGGCTAGACTCTCAATTTAGCGCCCTGAAAAGGCGCGGCATCTTAGAAATCCGCCTCCGCCGGGGCAACACGCAAATGCTTGGCCGGACGCCGCCTCGATCGCGCTCAGCCACCCTGAAAGCCGCTCCAGGCGAACCAGTAGGCCAC
>JAKSDN010000082.1 GCA_022360075.1 Kiloniellales bacterium
CTCACCACCGGCGACCACCTCGCCCGCAGCCTGACCGAGGACCTCTGGGCGGTCGCCGGCATGGACCTGATGCTGCTCGCCGGTGCGGCCATCGCGGCGCTCACGGCCGGCCGGCTGCGGCGGCGGACGGGTGCGCAGCGCCCAGCCGATCGGCTGACGGTGGCGGCGGAGGCTGAGCGCTAAAGCGTTTGCGAATGATAACCAATTGCAAATCGAGCTGAATCGCGCCATCGTGCCGCGCTTGGGTATCCAGCGAGTTCATATCAGGACGGTCGGAGCTGTGGCGGGGGGCAGGAAGAAGTCTGAGGCGCGCGGCGATGCCGAGCCGGCATGGCTCGACGTCTTTCTTGCCAACCGGACGGCCTTGCTCGCCTTCCTGACGCGCAAGGCCGGCCACCGCCATCAGCCAAACGATCTGCTGCATGATCTCTTCATCCGGATGTCCAACAGCGCCGCGGTGGCGAGCATCGACAACCCGCGCGCCTACCTGTTCCGCGCGGCGGCCAACGTGGCGATCGATGCGACGCGGGCCGAGCGCACGCGCAAGGCCGAGGTCCCGCCGCCGCCCATCGAAGACCTGAGCACCCGCGACCCCTCACCCGATGCGCTTCAGACCGCGATCGACCGCGATCGCCTGCGCCGTCTCGACGAGGCCCTCGCCACCCTGCCCGAAGAGACACGAGCGATGATCTTTCTGCTGCGCGTGGACGGGCTGAGCTACGACGAGGTCGCCGGCCTGTTCGGCGTCTCGAAGAGCACGGTCGAAAAGCGGGTGGCCAAGGCGATCCGCACCTGCAAGGTGTACCTGGAGGGCGGCGAGGTCTGATCGGCCCGATACGGTTCTCGTCGTGCCATACGTCATTACCTTTTGACATATCATCGTCGCTGGACCATCGCTTGACCATGGCCGAACGGCGCCCTTCGCGAGACCGAGATCACGAGGCCGGCCGTGCGCCCGATCCACTCGGGCCGGCGCTCGGCGCACTGCGAGGCGGCCGCGCCTTCCCGCCCGGATTCGATGCCCGCGCCATCGCCCGCCGCGCGCGCCGACGCCGTCGCACGCTACGCGGCGGCGGCCTCGCCCTTGTGGGGCTCGCGGCCCTCTGGGTCGTCACCGACTCCAGCTTGACGGCCGACTACAGCGCGCCCGTCGGCGCCGTCGAGAAAGTTACGCTGCCAGACGGAACCGTTGCGCAGCTCGACAGCGGCGCGTCCCTGTCCTGGTCGGAGAGCGACAGGGAAAGGCGCGTTCGCCTCCATGCCGGCGCGGTCGTTCTCGAGACGGCGGCCGGATCGGCCCGCGACTTCGTCGTCGAAACCGACACGCTCGAGGCCCGTCCGCTCGGCACGGTCTTCGCGGTCTCGGCCGACGACGGTGCCTGGTCGGCCCTGGTCGAAGCCGGTCGGGTCCGCGTCACCCTGCCCGGTAGCGAGACCAACGCCGTGATCGGTCCCGGGCAAGCCGTCGCGATCGATTCAGCGCGCAGCGGGTTCGAGACCGCGCCGGTCGACGTCGAACGGGCCCTCGCCTGGCGCGCGGGCCTGCTGGATTTCAAGAACGCGCCGCTGGCCGAGGTCATCGCCGCGCTCGACCGCTACCGGCCGGGCCGGATCGTCCTGCTGAACGACGAGGCCGCAGGCCGGCGCTTCGACGGCGTGCTCTCGCTCGAGAATGTCGACCGCTCGCTCGAGATCGTGGCGGACACGAGCGGCCTCGAGCTGCTCGCAAGCTGGCCGCTGCTCGCCGTTCTCCGCTAATTCACCTCGGGCGTTACGGTTCTCGCTCCCTCATCCGTCGAGTCCTGTGAAGCGACTGCGACTGAGTCGCAGTCGGCATTGGATTCCGCGAACTGGGGGCACGTTGGCATGCGAGTTTCACGACATTGGACCGGGCGGCTGGGCAAGCTTGCGCTGGTCATCCCTTTCTGTCTGCCCGCCCTCGCCGGCGCATCCGAGCCGAGTAGCGTCACGGCGCGGAACGATCCTCAGGGCTGGTCGCCGAACGGCTTGCGCTTCGACCGCGTCCTCGAGCTGGCACAGGCCGACGCCGTGCAGATCGACATACCCGCGCAACCGCTGAGCGACGCCCTGCGCGCGCTCGGCCGGCAGACCGGCTTGCAGTTCTTCGCCAGCAGCGAGTTGACGCAAAACCTGACAGCGCCCGCGGTGGCGGGCCGGATGAGCGCCGACGAAGCCCTGAGCCGACTGCTCGCCGGCAGCGGCCTGACATACCGCTACCGCGACACCAGCGTGGTCGCGCTGGAGCGCAATCGAACTGTGGCGGAGAGCGGCCCCATAAGACTCGACCCCGTCACCGTCACCGCCCGGCGCACGGAGGAGCTGGTGCAGGACGTGCCGGGCAGCGTCTTCGTGCTGGGGTCGGAGGAAATCGAGAAATCCAACGTCGAGGATCTCGAAGATGTCGCGCTGCTGACGCCGAACTTCAACATCACCGAGACCGGCGATCGACAGAACATCAAGATATCTATCCGTGGCATTTCCACCTTGGTGAACACCAGTCTGGCCAGCGCTCCGGTGGTCGGCGTCTATCTCGACGAAGTGCTGCTGAACCCGACCGGTTCCTCGAATGGCATCGACCCGAATCTCTTCGATCTGGAGCGGGCGGAAGTGCTTTACGGCCCCCAGGGCACGGCCTTCGGACGCGGTACCATCGGCGGTGCCGTGAACTATGTCTCGAAGAAACCGACGGAAGGCTTCGAGGCGGAACTCGAAGGCGAGCTCGGCAGCCATCCGGACGGCATGGTGCACGGCATTGTGAACGGATCTCTGACCAGCGACCGTACCTTGATGGCCCGATTGGTTGCCGTTGGGCGTTACGACGACGGCTTCATCGACACGCCGATCATCGGCGGGTCCAACGACGAGCAGGACTACGGGGGGCGGCTCAGCCTGCGCTCCCAACCCACCGACCGCCTCACGCTCGATCTGGCCGGATCATTCGATCGCTCGGAGAACAGCGGTCCGAGCTGGGCTACGGTCGACAGCCTCGAGGGCGATGGCGACCTTGAACTGCGCGTCAACGAAGAATACGACCAGCGGATCGATCGCGGCCTCGTGACCTTCCGCGGGGCCTACGATTTCAATGCCGGAACCTTGATCGCCAACACGTTCTATCTCGATGTTGAAACATCGAACAGAGCCGATCTTGATGCATCGGAAATCGATGCCGGATTCTTCACCGTAGACACATCGGACGACTCCATAGGACAGGAAGTTCGCTTCGAGTCAGACACTTTCCCGGTTCCGCTGCTGGGGGACGCCAGCTTTCTACTTGGCGTCAACGGCACATGGGCCGAGTCCAAGACAGGATATGAGTTTTTTACCGGCGGCACCGCCCTCGCCATAAATACACTTGGTTTCGGTACGGAGGTATTTGATGCCGGCGCCTTCGGCGAGCTGCGGTTTCGCCCGATCAAGAAGCTCGAGCTCACGGCTGGCGGGCGCTTCACCTACAATGAAGTGGAGGCGTCACAGGCCGGCTTCGAGGATGTCGGCCAATCCTTTACCAACTTCTCTCCCAAGGGCAGCATCCTTTACGACTGGACCGATGATCTCGCCACCTATGCTCTGATCTCAACCGGCTTCAAGTCGGGCGGTTTCAACACGCTTGGGACGGGACCGTTGTCGGGGCGCGCGTTCGACAACGAAACGGCCATCAACTATGAGGCCGGTATCAAGTCGAGTTGGTTCGATAAACGCTTGTTCGTCAATGCCTCCGGCTTCGCGCTGTTTTACGACAATCTCCAAGTCAACGAAGTCGTGGTTCTCAACCCGACGACCAATGCTCTCGCCATCGACAACGCCGCCTCGGCGCGCAGCCTCGGCGGTGAGTTGGAGGTTGCCGCCTTGCCGATGGACGGCCTGCAATTGAACCTCAGCTACGGTTATGCCGACGCCCGCTTCACGGACTACGAGGACGCCCCCAACGGCGACCTGAGCAACGAGACCCTGCCGAACGCGCCGCGTCACACCTTGAGCTTCATTGCGGACTATTCCCATCCGGTGTTCGACGATTTCGCCGATGCCTTCATCCGGACCGAGTACAGCTACACGAGCGGCGTGCAAGACATCACGTCTCCCTTTCGAACGAAGTTCGATCCCTACGACGTGCTGAATCTGAGGCTTGGACTGCGCGCCGATCGCTTCGACATCGAGGCTTTTGTCGAGAATGTCTTCGACGAGAAATACGCCACGGGAGAAATCGGCGCTACAGCCCTTCGGGCAAGCCGAGGTGTCTCCGATGTCGTCGAAGTCGGTACCACGCGCCGCTTCGGCATAAGGGGCCGGCTTCGATTTTGAGTGTGTCGGAGCGTGATGCGCATGACCCTTGAGGTCGCCCGGAAAGCGGCCGCCGCCCCGCGCAACAGGCGCAAGCGCTCAACGGCCAACATCGCGTTTCTGGTCCATTCGGCCACGGGGCTGTGGCTGACCGTCCTGCTCGCGGTAGTCATATTCACCGGCACCATCACCGTGCTCTTCGCCGAGATCGACTGGCTGATTTATCCGGAGATGCGCGTGGCGCCGGCGGAAAGCCGCGTCAATCCCGGCGTGCTGTATGACAACGTGCGTGCCGCCTATCCGAACGTTGGCGTGAACAGGCTCCAAACCGCTGCCTTGCAGAAGCGCACCGCCGCCTCGGCCCTGGTCGCGGTGCCGGGTGGTGGCTTGCGTTTGGTCTGGGTCGATCCCTACAGCGGCGCGGTCACGGGAGAGACCGCCGTCTTCACCATCGGGCGCTTCATCAACCTGATGCACACCACGCTCTTCCTGCCGGTGATCGGCCGCTACTTCGTCAATTTGTTCGGCGTGATGATGGTGATCTCCATCGTCACCGGCCTGATCACCTACAAGAAGTTCTGGCGCGGCTTTTTCCGCCGGCCCCGCTTCGATCGTGACACGCGCACCTGGCTGGGCGACCTGCACCGCCTGGTGGCGCTCTGGTCGCTTTGGTTCCTGCTGATCATCGGCATCACCGGAGCCTGGTGGTTCTACATGAACCCGCTGGTCGAGCCGGCCGGTGCCCCGAACGTCGTCGCCGAGCGCCCCGAGCCGCCGAGGCTCTCCACCGCCGAGCTCGACGCCCTCGGGCCGGACACGCCGACGCCGCGCTCCGGCGTGGAGATCGTGACGGCGGTCCGGGCCGCCTATCCCGACATGACGATCATGAACCTGCGCCCGCCTGCCAACGCCGCCCTGCCCTTCGTCGTGCAGGGCGATCGCGGCGAAGTGCTGATCAACGGCGGCGCCAACACGGTCTACGTCAATCCCTACACCGCCGAGATCATGGGCGCACGCCTGTCGGAGGACTGGACGGCGATGCAGCGCATCGACGCCGCCATGCACCCGCTGCACTACGGCACCTGGGCCAAGCGCGGCACGGCCGACCTCGCCGTCAAGCTGCTCTGGTTCCTGGGCGGCGTGGTCGCGAGCTTCCTCGCGATTTCCGGCCTGGTCATCTACCTCAAGCGCACGAAGCGCGCGGCCGAGGCGCTGCTGGCCGGCACGA
>JAKSDN010000002.1 GCA_022360075.1 Kiloniellales bacterium
CTGCCCCTACGCCGAGATCCGCGACAACCTGCTCGACCGCGACTGCATCGCCATCGACATTCTGCGCTGCAAGCTCGCCTTCTTCGGCGCCTCCAAGTTCGATCCCAAGTCCGACCGCTGGCTGCGCATCACCATGTACCAGGGTGCGCGCGGCCAGTTGCTCCAAGCGGTGCCAGGGCTCGTCGGGAACCTCCAGGCCGAGGTCGATTGCCCGCTGGTGACGCTCGGCAAGGGCGCCTGAGGCCAGGAGCGGGGGCAAGTTTGATGGCTTCGGTAGCCTTTCCGTGCAGCCTTCGATCGAAAGGCAAACAGTCCCGGCGTCCTCCACAGCTTGCCACGTCTCGCCGAACAGCGTCACCTGGCCCGGCGCTTCGATCTGGGCTGCCGCTGAGATTTCGGACAGGGTCCGACCCCAGCGCAGAGTCATGCTCACACCGCTCAGGGACGCTGCCATGGCCAGCAACGAAAGGGGCGCGCGCGCGTCGTGAATCTCCAGGATGGACGACACTTCGGGCCCGCGCCGTGCCTGCGCCGCGACCAGATCGACCAGCGCGCCGCTGAGCAGCAGCAGCGACCGGCCGCCGAGACCCGCATATTGCGTCCTTCCGGCCCGTTCTTGGCAAGCCAAAGCCGGAGCATCGCCGTGCTCGATCCGCTCGCCGAGCGCACGGGCGACGATCTCGATACCGGGCAGTTCCCGGCTCTGCAGCCAGGCGGCGATGGTGCCGCAGTCGCTGTCCACGCCCGGCGCCGCGCCGGCGCCGCAGGCGGCCTTCTCGCAGACCCTCTGGACCTCGTTGAGCGAGACCTTCACGGCGCGGGACCCGGGCCGATCAGGCGGGGACGACGAAGAACGCCCAGTCGTCGGCGTCCGGGGCGGCGAGGGCTTCGGCCGGCGGCGCACCCTGGTACATGGTGATGCGCAGCCAGCGGTCGGACTTGGGATCGAACTTGGAGGCGCCGAAGAAGGCGAGCTTGCAGCGCAGGATGTCGATGGCGATGCAGTCGCGGTCCAACAGGTTGTCGCGGATCTCGGCGTAGGGGCAGTCGGCCAGGCCTTGGACGCGACGCACGAGATGGCGCCAGCCCGGTCGCCGCAGCAGGAACTCGGCAACCATCTGCGTGGGATGCTCCGCAACCTCTTGCGCCAGTTCGTCGTAGAGCCGGCGCAGGTCGCGCGCCACGCCGATGCGCATCTCCTTGTCGGCGCCGGGCTCACGCTCGCGCTCGCCGAGTCTCGGCTCGAGCTTTTCCTCGGAGACGTACCAGAAGAGGTGCTGCGCCGCCGGCTCCGCAAAGTCGAAGCGCAACGCCCAGCCGTAGCGCTCTGCGATCAGCGCCTTCAGGCCGTCCAGTGTCATCTCCGGGCGCAGGTTGAGCACCTCGTCGCTGCACATGGTCGATTCGAGGTCGTCGACCAGCGCGGGATAGGGCTCGAGGATCAGGCTGTTGACCAGCTCTTGGCCTTCGATTGAAAGCGTCTCGCAGGCCTTTGCGACCACAGCCTCCCAGGGCGTGGGACCGGCCAACACGCCGGCGCGCTCGGCCTCGACCCATTTTGCGAAAGCAGCGAGCTCCGGGCGCAGGATCTCGATCCGGGCCGAGAAGCGCGGGTCGCCGGTATGCCACTGCCCGATGTGGTGCCGCGCGCGCGCGAGCAGCGCCTCGAAGTGCTGGCGCTCGGCCAGCTTGGCCTGCGCGACGGCGCGCACGCGCGCGATCGCTGTCTCGCGGGCGGCGATCCAGCGGTGCAGCAGCTTGGGATGGCTGATCAGGAAGGGCGCCATGCCGAGGCCGGTGGCGTTGCCGATTCCGAGCATGCGCTTGCGCTCGGGCGCCAGGGCCACGGCCGTCTCCGGACTGCGCTGCGCGGCGATGTGGGCGACCAGGTCGAAGGTGAACTCGCGGATCAGATAGACCGTCAGCATCTCGGCCTGAAACGGGCCGTTGAGCACCGGGCCGTCGTGGATCTTCGGCCGGTCTGCGAGACCGAACTTCCCGTTGCCGTAGACTGCGGTGGTGCGCATGAGATAGCCGACCTCGGCGAGGGCGGCGATGTCGGGCTGCTGGCCGGCAGCGAGCCGCTCGACCACGTGATCGAAAAGCCGCACGCTCTTGTTGGCGCGGCTCAGCACCAGCTCCTGGGCGCTGCAGCGTCCGGCCTCCTGGCGCGGCACGTTGGCGCGCAGGCGTTCGACCGCCGCCTCGTCCGGCCGGCCGATGGCGAGCGCGAAGGTGGCGTCCCACTTCTCGGCGATCACCCGGTCGCTGCGCTCCTCGGGCGCAAGTTCGTGCGAGAAGGCGACCAGGCTGAAATCGCCGTAGGGGGTCGCGACGCGGTAGACGGCGGTGCCGTAGCCGTTGCGGTCGAGGTCGAAGCGGTCGCGCGTGATCCGCCAGGCCTCGCGCTGCATACGACGGACCAGGCTGCGCATGAAGCTGAGCCGGCTCTGGTAGAACGAGCCCATGCGCGCCAGGCGCATGACTTCGTCCGGTGGGCGCAGGACCGGCTCGGCAGGTGCCTTGGCGCTGTCCAACATTCACTCGGCTCCCACGGCGGCCAGCGCTTCCCGCGCCTTTCGGTCCGCGTCCGATTGGCGCCCGAAGGAGCGCTCGAAGAAGGCCAGCCAGTTGAGGCCCATCACCTTCTCGACCTCCTCGGCGGAGAAGCCGTGCTGTCTCAGGCCCTCGGCGATACCCGGAAAATCCCGGTTCGAGCCGAACCAGGGCAGCGGCTCCGGCCAGCCGGCCTGCGCCGCCGAGCCCTCGCCGTAGTCGAGGGTCTTGGTCCAGCGGCCGTTGCGCATCCACTCGACCACGCTGTCGTCGTGGCCCTGGCAGAGGTCGGAGCCGATGCCGATGTGATCGATCCCCATCAGCTCGGCCGTGTGCTCGACCATGGCGCAGAAGTCCGCCAGCGTGCAGGCCGACTTGTTGCGCAGATGGTGCGGGTAGAGGCTGAGGCCCAGCATGCCGCCGCTCTCGCCCAGCGCCTTCAGCAGGGTATCGGACTTGTTGCGCAGGGCCGGCGCCCAGGCGCTCGGGTTGGCGTGGGTGACCGCGATCGGCCGCTCGGAGAGCTCGATCGCCTCCAGGCTCGAGCGCTCGGCACTGTGCGACATGTCGATCACCAGGCCGACGCGGTTCATTTCGCGGATCACCTCGCGGCCGAAGCGGGTGATGCCCGGATCCTCGGCCTCGTAGCAGCCGGTCGCGAGCAGGCTCTGGTTGTTGTAGCTGAGCTGCATGAAGCGCGCGCCGAGGTCGTACAGCACCTGGACGAGACCGATGTCGTCCTCGATCGGCGAGCAGTTCTGGAAGCCGAGAACGATGCCGGTCTTGACTTCGGCCTGCGCCCGCCGCACGTCGGCCGCGTCGCGCAGTGGCATGATCAGCTCTGCGTGCTCCTCGAACCAGCGGTTCCATTGGCTGATGTTGGCGACGGTCTCGCGGAAGTTCTCCCAATAGGCGATGGTCACATGCACGGCCGTCATGCCGCCGGCGCGCAGCTCGCGGAAGATCTCTGGCGACCAGTTGCAGTACTGCAGGCCGTCGATGAAGATGGGCACTCGCTGGTTCATGCTGTGGCTCGTCCTGCCTGTCCGGTCTTGCCCTTCGATCCCGACCGCTTAGAGCGCGCCGGGATTGGTATAGGTCGTCTTGACCTGCGTGTAGAACTCTACCGCATATCGGCCCTGTTCGCGCGGCCCGTAGCTCGAGCTTTTCCGGCCGCCGAAGGGCACGTGGTAGTCGGTGCCCGCGGTCGGCAGATTGACCATGGCGCAGCCGACCTGGGCCTTGCGTTTGAAGTGGCTCGCGTGCTTCAGAGAGGTGGTGACGATCCCGCCGGTCAGGCCAAAGCCTCTCTGATTCACGACTTCGAGCCCCGCCTCGTAGTCCGCGACGGGAATCACGGCTGCGATCGGCCCGAAGATCTCCTCGCGATTGATCCGCATGTCGTTGTCGCTGTCGACGAAAAGGGCCGGAGCCATGTAGTGGCCCGGCGTTTCGCGCTTCAGAAGCGCGCCGCCGCAAGCCAGGGTCGCGCCTTCCGCGCGGCCGATCTCGAGATAGCCGAGGTTGCGGTCGAGCTGGCGTTCGTCGACTACCGGTCCCATCTGCGTGCCCTCTTCGAGCGCATGACCGACCCGCAGCGCGCCCAGGCGCTCGGTCAGGGTGGCGACGAAGTGTGCGTGAATGCCCTCGGTCACCACGAGGCGGGAGGAAGCCGTGCAGCGCTGACCGGTGGAGAAAAAGGCGCCATTGAGCGCGCAGTCCACGGCCAGCTCCAGATCGGCGTCGTCGAGCACCAGGAGCGCGTTCTTGCCGCCCATCTCGAGCTGGACCTTGGCCATGCGCGTGACCATCTGCCGTGCGATGTGGCCGCCCGTCTCGACC
>JAKSDN010000205.1 GCA_022360075.1 Kiloniellales bacterium
ACGGGCTCAACATCCGTTGGCCCGACGACCGCCTGGAGCAGGAAGCGCGCCTGCACCGCTACAAGGTCTATGCAGCGATCGCCTTCGCCCGCGCCAACAAGCTCGACCGCCGGATGATCGACAGCCCAAAGCGGCGTTTCGGCATCGTCACCTGCGGCAAGTCCTATCTCGACGTGCGCCAAGCCCTCGAGGATCTCGGCATCGACGAAGCGCGCGCCGCGGAGATCGGCATCTCCCTCTACAAGGTCGGCATGACCTGGCCGCTGGAGCGCGAGGGCGTCCGCGAGTTCGCCGAAGGGCTCGAGGAGATCCTCGTCGTCGAGGAGAAGCGCGCGGTCATCGAGAACCAGCTCAAGGAACAGCTCTACAACTGGGACGCCAGGGTGCGCCCGCGGGTGATCGGCAAGTTCGACGAGGAGCGCGAGTGGATCCTGCCCTCGATCGACGAGCTGACTCCGGCGCGCATCGCCCGCGTGATCGCCAAGCGCATCGCCCGCTTCTACCAGAGCGACGACATCGAGCAGCGCCTGGGCTTTCTCGACGACAAGGAGAAGGCGCTGGAGCGCGAGCAAGCCTCCGTCGCTCGCATCCCCTACTTCTGCTCCGGCTGCCCGCACAACAGCTCGACCAAGGTGCCCGACGGCAGCCGCGCCATGGCCGGCATCGGCTGCCACTGGATGGCGCTCTTCATGGACCGCAACACCGAGACCTTCACGCAGATGGGCGGCGAAGGGGTGCCCTGGATCGGCCAGGCGCCCTTCAGCAAGAGCAAGCACGTCTTCGCCAACCTGGGCGACGGCACCTATTTTCACTCAGGCATCCTGGCGGTGCGCGCCTGCATCGGCGCCGGCGTGAACATCACCTTCAAGCTGCTTTACAACGATGCCGTCGCCATGACCGGCGGCCAGCCGGTCGACGGGCCGCTCGACCCGCCGATGATCACCCGCCAGCTTCACGCCGAGGGCGTCAAGCGCATCGTCGTGGTGAGCGACGATCCCGAGAGGTACCCGATCGGCACGAACTGGGCGCCGGGCGTGACGATCGAGCATCGCGACTCCCTGGAGCGGGTCCAGAAGGAGCTGCGCGAGGTCGAGGGCGTCACCATCCTGCTTTACGACCAGACCTGCGCGGCCGAGAAGCGGCGCCGGCGCAAGCGCGGCCTCTTTCCCGACCCGCCCAAGCGCGTCTTCATCAACGACTTGGTCTGCGAGGGCTGCGGTGACTGCTCCGTACAGTCGAACTGCCTCTCCGTCGTGCCGCTGGAGACCGAGTTCGGCCGCAAGCGGGCGATCGACCAGTCCTCCTGCAACAAGGACTTCTCTTGCCTCAAGGGCTTCTGCCCGAGCTTCGTCACGGTGCACGGCGGCAAGCTGCGCAAGCCGGCCGGCGCGACCAAGCGCCCGCCCGGCGAGTCGCCCTTCCCGGCCCTGCCGGATCCCACGCTGCCGGATCTCGATGAGCCCTATGGAGTCCTGGTCACCGGCGTCGGCGGCACCGGAGTCGTCACCATCGGCGCGCTCCTCGGTATGGCCGCGCACATCGAGAACAAGGGCGCCACGGTGCTCGACATGACCGGTCTGGCGCAGAAGGGCGGTGCCGTGGTCAGCCATGTGCGCATCGCGCCGAACCCCGAGGACATCCACGCCGTGCGCATCTCGGCCGGCGGCGCCAAGCTGGTGCTCGGCTGCGATCTGGTGGTGGCCGCCGGCTTCGAATCGGTCTCGAAGATGGACAAGGGTCACACCGCGGCC
>JAKSDN010001445.1 GCA_022360075.1 Kiloniellales bacterium
CGCCGACCGTGGCGTCCCGATCGTCGGTCTCGAGCCTTCCTGCCTGCTGACCCTGCGCGACGAGTTCCTGGCCCTGCTGCCGGGTGCGGCGAGCGAGCGGCTTTCCGAGCAAGCCTTGCTGTTCGAGGAATTCCTGGACCGCGAGGCCCAAGCCGGCCGGCTCGCGCTGCCGCTGGAACCGCTGCCGCAGAGGCGCGCGTTGCTGCACGGCCACTGCCACCAGAAGGCCTTCGCCGCCATGAGCGCGGTGGAGCGGGCCCTGACCCTGGTCCCCAAGCTGCAAGTGGAGACCGTCGAATCCTCCTGCTGCGGCATGGCCGGCGCCTTCGGCTATCAGGCCGAAACCGCCGAGGTCTCGATGCGCATGGCCGAGCTGTCGCTGCTGCCCGCCGTGCGCGCCGCCGATCCGGAGACCCTGATCGTCGCTGACGGCACGTCCTGCCGGCATCAGATCGAGTCGGGCACCGCGCGCAATGCGCAACACGTGGCGACGGTGTTGGCGGCAGCGCTCGCAAAGACGAAGGAGGCGGCATGAGTCCCGGCGTGGATATCATCGAGCGGCGCACGCTGCACGGCGAGCTGGTCGCGCGCCTGCGCGATCTGATCAACGAGGGTGACTTGCCGCCGGGCCAGCGCATCACCGAGAAGGACCTCTGCCTGCGCTTCGGCGTCTCGCGCACGCCGCTGCGCGAGGCCTTGAAGGTGCTGGCGAGCGAAGGCCTGGTCGAGCTGCTGCCGAACCGCGGCGCCCGGGTCGCCCAGCTCACGCCGGCCGACGTGGACGAGATCTTCCCGGTCATGGCCCAGCTCGAGGCCCTGGCCGGCGAGCTGGCCTGCCGCAACGCCACGGACGAGGAGATCGCCGAGATCCGCGCGCTGCACTATCAGATGCTGCTGCACTACCAACGCCGCGCACTGCAGCCCTACTTCGCGCTCAACCAGGAAATCCACGAGAAACTGCTGGAGGCCGCGCGCAATGCCACTTTGGCAAACCTCAGCCGCTCGCTTTCCGGGCGGGTGCGCCGCGCCCGCTACATCGCCGATATGACCGAAGAGGCCTGGGCCCAGGCCGTGGCGGAGCACGAAACCATGCTCGCCGCCCTTATCGCCCGCGACGGCCCGCGCCTCGCCGAAGTCAGCCGCCAGCACGTCGTGACCAAGGCCGAGACGGTGCGCGCCAGCCTGCTGAGGGAGAACGAGGCTCGGGAACGGGAGCCGGCCTGAACCAAGCTCGGAACGCACGAACAGAATCGAAGGACAAGGATCGGCCGCGCGCCTCATCCATGTTCATCCCCGTTCATCCGTGTCATCTCTTCAGGACGTCCAAAAAACAAAGTGAGGCTCCACCGTGAACAGCGAGGACTTTCGCCGCCACGCCCACGGTTTCGTCGACTGGATGGCGGACTATCTCGAGCAGGTCGAGCGCTATCCGGTGCGCGCCCAGGTGGGGCCCGGCGAAATCGCCGCTCGGCTGCCGGCCGGGCCACCGGACGAGGGCGAGCCGACGGCGGCGATCTTCGAGGACTTCAAGACGACGATCCTGCCCGGCATCACCCACTGGCAACACCCCAGCTTCTTCGCCTACTTCACGGCCAACAGCAGCCCGCCCTCGGTGCTCGCGGAAATGCTGATGGCGACCCTCGCGGTCCAAGGCATGAGCTGGCAAACCTCGCCGGCCGCGACCGAGCTGGAGACGCGGGTGATGGACTGGCTGCGCCAGATGCTCGGGCTTCCCGAGGGCTTTGCCGGCGTGATCCACGACACCGCCTCGGTAGCGACCCTCTCGGCCGTGCTGACGGCGCGCGAGCGCGCGCTCGACTGGCGCAGCCGCGAGGCCGGCTTGGCGGCGGCTTCGGCGGATAAAGGCGCGCTCACGGCCTATGCCTCCGCCGAGGCCCATTCGTCGGTCGACAAGGCCGTACAGATCGCCGGTCTGGGGGCGGCGAACCTGCGCAAGGTTCCGGTGACCGAGGACGGCGGCCTCGACCCGGATGCGCTGACCCAGGCGATCGAGGACGACCTGACGGCCGGCGAGATCCCAACGATGGTGATCGCAACGCTGGGCACGACCGGTCGCTCCGGCTTCGACCCGCTGGGCCCGATCGGCGAGATCTGCCGGCGCCACGGCCTCTGGCTGCACGTCGATGCCGCCTGGGCCGGCAGCGCGCTGGTCCTGCCCGAACAGCGCTGGATGATCGAGGGCATCGAGGCCGCCGACAGCTTCGTGGTCAATCCGCACAAGTGGCTCTTCACCAACTTCGATTGCACGGCCTTCTTCCTGCGCGATCCGGCGGCGCTGGTGCGCACCTTCGAGATCCTGCCCGAGTACCTGAAGACGCGCGAGGGCACGGCGGTGATCAACTACCGGGACTGGGGCATTCAGCTCGGCCGGCGCTTCCGCGCGCTGAAGCTCTGGTTCGTCATCCGCAGCTACGGTGTCGAGGGCCTGCGCGAGAAGATCGCCGCGCACATCGCCTGGGCCCGCGAGCTCGGAGACCTGGTCGAGTCCGCACCCGACTTCGAGCTGCTGGCCCCGCCGCGCCTCGCCCTATTCTGCTTCCGCTACCATCCGGAGACGACGGACGATCCGCAGGCCCTCGACGCGCTGAACGAACAGCTGCTGGAGGTGCTCAACGACAGCGGCAAGCTCTACGTCACGCACACCCGCATCGCCGGCGCCTACTGCATCCGCTTCAACATTGGCCAGACCGCGACGGAGCGGCGCCACGTTCTGGATGCCTGGCGGCGTATCGAGGAGACCGCGCGGCAGGTCGGTGAAACCGTTACCTGAGCCGACAACCCGGGTCTCTGGCGCCCGAGACGGCTTTCCAGCAGACCGCCATGGCGATCAGCACAAGGGCACGTTTACGGCGAGGCCGCCTTTGCCCGTGTCCTTGTACTTGTCCTGCATGTCCTTTCCGGTCTCCCACATCGTCTTGATGACGGCGTCCAACGAGACGTGGTGGCGACCATCACTGGACAAGGCGAGTCGCGCAGCATCGACCGCCTTGACGGCACCGATCGCGTTGCGCTCGATGCAGGGGATCTGGACAAAGCCGCCGACGGGATCGCAGGTCAAGCCGAGATTGTGTTCCATGCCGATCTCGGCCGCCATCTCGGCCTGTTGGTCGGTGCCGCCCAAGGCCGCGACCAAACCGGCCGCCGCCATGGAGCAGGCAACCCCGACCTCGCCCTGACAGCCGACCTCGGATGCGGCGAAGGACGCGTTCTTCTTGTAGATCATCCCGATGGCCGCGGCCGTGGCCAGGAGCCGAAAGACGCCAGCTTCGTCGGCGCCGGGCACGAAGCGGAAGTAGTAGGTCGCGACTGCTGGGATGATCCCGGCGGCGCCGTTCGTGGGCGCCGTGACGACGCGCCCACCCGAGGCGCTTTCCTCGTTCACCGCGATGGCGAAGAGATTGATCCAGTCGAGGGCCCTGAGGGAATCGGCATTGCCGCCCGGTTCCTGGGCCAGGAGCCGCTTGCGGAGGGCCGGCGCGCGCCGACGTACCATGAGCGGCCCCGGAAGCAGGCCGTCCCGGTCCAAGGCATGCTCGATGCTCTCGGTCATGACCCGCCAGATGCGCTGGAGACCCTCGTCGATCTCGGCATAGGACATCCGGACGCGCTCGTTTCTCAGGACGATGTCGGCGATCGAAAGGCCGGTCTCCTCGCAGATACGCAGGAGATCGGCACCGCTGTCAAAGGGGTGGGGCAAAGCGATTTCGGTCCGCCGCGCGTTATCTTCAGAGCCTGCCCAGTCGCGCGCCCGGACAACGAATCCGCCGCCGAGGGAGAAGTAGACCTGGTCGTGAAGCGGCCTCAACTCCGCATCGCTGGCCGTGAACCGCACGGCGCTCGAAAAGCTGAAGGGGTTCTGCTCGCAATCGAAGACGAGGTGCTCGGGCTCGCGGAAGGCGATTTCCCGCCGGCCCATGAGCGTGAGGCGACCGGTGGCGCGGATCGTGCCGACGATATCCGGAATCCGCTCGATCTCCACCCCTTCGGCGGTCTCACCGCTCAGGCCCAGCAGGATCGCGGTGTCCGTCGCGTGACCTTTGCCGGTCAGGGCGAGCGAGCCGAAGAGCTCGACGCGGACCTCGGCCACCTCGTCGAAGCGGTCGAGCGACTCGACTTCCTCCAGGAACAGCCGCGCTGCCTTCATCGGCGCCATGGTGTGCGAGCTGGATGGGCCGATGCCGATCTTGAAGATGTCGAAGATGCTGATCATCGATCTAGTACCCGCCA
>JAKSDN010000889.1 GCA_022360075.1 Kiloniellales bacterium
CGAGACGCGCTCTGCCGAGCGCTCCTCAGCATGAGGAGCAATCTTAATGCCAGCAAAGGCCTTCCTCATGCCGAGGAGCCCCAAAGGAGCGTCTCGAAGCACGCACCCCAGCGCGGCAGTCAAGACCGGAATACGCCACCTTCGCTCGATACGGCCAACACGGCCCGGACTTCTGCCCCTCTTACGCCGGTAGCTGGTATTCGCTTAAACGTTGAAACGTAAGCGTTCTATCGTTCGAGGAAACGCTTTCTTCATCGATTGCAGGTATGCCTAAGCGCCTACTCTCATAGTCTCGGGTGCAGGGATGACGCCGCAAGAGCTGATCGCCATCATCGAAGCCCACGAGAACTGGCTGGCGGAAAAGCCTGACGGCGCGCGCGCCAATCTTTCGCTGGCCGAGCTTTGCGGATTCGATTTCAGCAGCCGCAATCTGCGATCGGCCAAGCTGGTCGGCGCCAATATGGAATCCTGCGACGTCTCCAACGGTGATCTGCGGGAAGCCGACGCCTTCGGCTGCTCATTCGTCCGGGCCGACTTGACCGACAGTAACCTGTCTCGCGCCGACCTGCGCGGCGCGAACTTCCGCGGGGCCAAGCTTCACGGCACGATCCTACGCGATGCCGATCTGCGGCGCGGGACCTTGCTCAACGGTGCCGGCGACGACGTGAAGACTCTGGCGTCGGATTTCAGTCAGGCCAACCTCGACGAATCCGACATGCGCGATGCCAGCATGCCCGGCGCCAACTTCGCCGGCGCCTCGCTCAAGAACGCGGACTGTCGCGGCGCGCTCATGTCCGGGTGCAACTTCGAGAGCACCGCGATGGGCGGCATCAACCTGGAGCGGGCCAACCTGCGTGACGCCAAGTTCATCGGCGCCGATCTCTCGGGCGCGAACCTGCGCGGGGCAAGCTTGATCGATGCCGACCTCAGGGAATCCGATCTCAGCAGAGCCGATCTGAGCGGGGCGATCCTGACCGGCGTCAACTTGGAGGAGGCGGGGATCGAGTCTGCGCTTCTGGCCAACACCCAAAGCGAGGTGCGCGAGCGGATCAAGGCGATCCTGCGGTCCCATCGCCTTTGGGTGGAGACCTCCGGCAAGGATGGCGAGCGCTGCGACCTGCAGAATGCCGACCTCCGGGGCATCGATTTGAGCCACGCGCTGCTCGACGGCGCCAATCTGCGCGGGGCCGACCTCACCGGCGCCAACCTCGCCAATGCCAGCCTGATCATGGCGGACATCTCCGGCGCCGCCATGCAAAAGGCCGGGATGGTCAAGACCCTTCTTGACGGCGCCAATCTCAGGGGCGCGGACCTTTCCGGCGCCAATTTGACCAAATCGCGCATCGTTCCGGTGGCCTTGATCAACGACAGGGGCGAGCCGACCGGGCGCGCCTGGTCCGCCAACCTCTCCACCGCGAACCTGTCCGGCGCCTCGTTGAAAGAAGCCGACATCAAATGCGCCAACTTGGCCGACGCCAACCTGTCCGGCACGGACTTGCGCAACGCCGACCTGACCGACGCGAGGCTGATCGGCGCGACCCTCGAGCGCACCAACACCGAAGGCGCGACGATGCCGGCCGCGAGCGACGAGGACGAAGAGGACACCGCTGCCGCCTAGCGCCGGGCAGGCCTGCCCGGCGGCTTCTGCCTCAATAGCCCCGGACTGGCAGCCAATGGGAGTTGTCGGACCGTCGGTTAAGCCCGGCGTGTTGGCCGGGGCCCTCGTTGAAGCGATTGTCGACCTTGTCTTGCGGGCTCTCTTCGAGGGCATCGCAGCCTTGTTCCGCAACAAATGGCTCGGAGCGTTCGTCAGCCTGTCGCTGCTGGCCGTTGCGATCCTCTCGCTCGTCCTCTACCTCCAGCTCTAATCGCCGCGCGACGTTTCTACGGACTCCCCGCATCCAGCGCTTTCATCGAGCCGGCCTGACGCCCGAAC
>JAKSDN010000738.1 GCA_022360075.1 Kiloniellales bacterium
CGGCAGCGTATCGTAGTTCGGGTCGAAGGAAGTCTGGTCCCAGCGCTCGCAGAAGTCGGCGCAGGCCTGGAAATGCGGGTGGCCGCGATAGCGCTCGCGCGCGTCGCGGTCGCCGCCGATATGGTGCCAGTAGTAGTAGCCCTGGAAGACGCCGTGGTGCTTGATCACCCAGTGCGTCTCGTCGCTCACGTAGGGTCGCAGCACGGCCGCCGCAGCCGCGCTGTGGTTGTCGGGTGCCATGATGTCGCCGATGTCGTGCAGCAGGGCGGCCACGACCGTCTCCTCGGAGGCCCCGTCGCGCTGGGCCCTGGT
Source organism: Kiloniellales bacterium (assembly GCA_022360075.1). Next base: position 313 of record JAKSDN010000738.1, read on the forward strand.
GGCGGTCTGCAGAGAATGGACGTAGCGGTCGACCTGATAGCCGAGCGTCGGGCCCTGCATCATCTTGAGCAGGTGCAGCAGATTGTCGGCCTGGGTCGCGCGCCGGTGCTCGGCGCCGATGTCTTCGAGCCAGAGATATTCCTCGGCCGTGCCCTGGTCCATCCGGGTGAAGCTGATCGATTCCATGGCGGACTCCCGCGCTGGCAATGCGCGGAAGTCTGCCCGAAATCCGGGCGCCGAGTCCACGACAGGATGAAGGGCGCGGCGCCGGATGTTTGCTAGTGCCCGACCATCCAGCGCTTGCCGGAGGTCTTGTAGTTCGAGCCGTCGGGGCCGGGTTTCTTCGGCGGCGCGTGGTGGTGGCCGGCGCAGTGCCCGTTGCCGTGCGCATGCCCGCGGCGGCGCCCCGATCTTTCGAGCTGCGCCCGGCTCATGACCTGCGGCTCGTGCGCGCTCTTCTCGTTGCGCTGATGGGCGACGCGCGAGTGCGGGTTCATGTTCGCGATGAAGGGTGCGGCGACCGCCCGCGCGCCGGGCCTGTCGCAGGTCGGGCAGGGCGCGGGCGCGGCGGCCTGGCTCATCGGGTTCCAGGACCGAAACGGTCCGCAGTCGCTGCAATCGTAGCTGTATAGCGGCATCGTTCTGCCTTTCCTTCTCCTGTCGATCGGATCGATTGGGGCCTCGGTCTCAGCCGCCGCCCGCAGCCGGTCCCATGACGCCCTCCAGCAGCAGGTAGCCGGGCAGCCAGCCGGTCAGGACACCCTCGATTGAGGTCACCGCGCCGGTCACCCGGGCGATCGGTTTCTGCATGGCGAGCAGGAGAAAGAACATGAACCAGAGCACGGCCCAGGCGGCCCAGCAGAGGCCGAACCAGACGTCCCAGGTCGTGGTCGCCGAGGCCAGCGTGTCGATGGCAACGGGCACGACGGTGATGGCGACGAACAGGCTGAACCAGCCGAGGCCGCGGCCATCGGCCTTGTTGTAGCGATTGATCGCGACCCAGAAGTAGGTGAAGGTGAACAGCAGGGTCAGACCCGCCGCCCTGATCGAGCCGGCATCCGCGCCGGGGCCGAAGGCCAGGTAAAGCGCGATCAGGAGCGTGAGCCCACCCGAGAAGATGTTGATCACCGCGATCTCGTTGTCGCCGATGCGCCCCATCAGCCACAGGCCATTGAGGAACAGCACGGCGCCGACATAGAGCAACGCCAGACCCAGTAGCATTTCCGCCTCCCAAGCTTGTTCGCAGTCGAGCGTGGCGGGGCGCGGCCGCCTGGCCGAGCCCCGCCGACGTTGGCCGATCAGTTCGTGACGGCCACGCTCGAGTCGGGCACCTGGCGCGACGGGCCGGAGGCGTTGGGCCGGATGTCGAAGTCGAAGATCGCCGTTGGAATCGCCACCGTGCAGCAGGCGTTGGGGATGTCGACGATGCCGCTGATCCGGCCTTCGACCGGGGCGGTGCCGAGGATCACGTAGGCCTGCTCGCCGGTGTAACCGAACTTCTTCAGGTACTCGACCGCGTTCAGACAGGCGCGCCGATAAGCCACATGGGCATCCAGGTAGTACTGCTCGCCCGTGTGCTCGTCGACCGAGATGCCCTCGAAGACGAGGTACTCGGAGAAGTGCGGTTCGATCGGGCTGGGCTGGAAGATCGGGTTGGTGATGCCGTACTTGTCGATCCCGCCCTTGATCACGTCGACGCCGATGTCGAGGAAGCCGGCCATCTCGATCGCGCCGCAGAAAGTGATCTCGCCATCGCCCTGCGACCAGTGGATGTCGCCCATCGAGAGCCCGCCACCCTTGACGTAGACCGGGAAGAAGATCCGCGAGCCGCGCGACAGGTTCTTGATGTCGCAGTTGCCGCCATGCTCGCGCGGCGGCACGGTGCGCCAGGCTTCCGCGCCCGCGGCCTCGGCGGCAGCGCCGCTCATCTGCCCCATCAGCGCGGTGTCGCCGTGCGGCGGCGCCAACAGCGGCGGCACGCGGTTGGGGTCCGTCGCGAAGAGCGCGGCCTCGCGCTTGTTCGCCTCGTCGAGCAGCTCGCGCGAGGGCAGGCAGCCGATCAGGCCCGGATGGATGATGCCGGCCCAGCGCACGCCTGGGACGTGGCGCGAAGTCGTGTAGATGCCGTGGAAGTCCCAGCAGGCCTTGCGCGCCTCGGGGAAGTGCTCGGTGAGAAATCCGCCGCCATTCTCGCGCGCGAAGATACCGGTGAAGCCCCAGGCCGATTCCGGCAGGGCACCGACGTCGAGCAGGTCGACCACCATCAGATCGCCGGGTTCCGCGCCGTCGACGGCGAAGGGGCCGCTCAGGTAGTGGACCTTGGTCAGGTCGACGTCGCGCACGTCGTTGGCGCTGTTGTCATTCTTGATCTGCCCGCCGGTCCAGTCGTAGCACTCGACCCGGAACTCGTCGCCCGGCTTGAAGGTCTCGACCATGGGGATGTCGGGATGCCAGCGATTGTGGGTCTTGGTGGCCTGCTCTTCGGGCCACTTGTCGAACTCGACGTGGAATGCCGTCTTCGCCATGGCGGAAGCCTCCTTCATGTTTTCCCGTTGGTGGCCGGCGGCGCGCCGTTGCCCTGAACCCGCCGCCGGCCCGCTTCCCGCTCCGACAAACTGCGCGCCGGAGAGAGAGTGCTTCGGTGCTTCGATCACGTTGTGCTTGAGCTTAGGAAGCCGGTGCGCCCCGCGCGTCACCCCTAGGGGTGAGAGCCGCGACGATTTCCGCGCCGCCGTCGGCAAGCGGTCAGAACAGGCTGAAGCGGTTCGTCAGACGCACGAGGTCGGCCTGCCGATGGGTGCCGACCTTGGCATAGATGTTGCGCATGTGCGTGCGCGCGGTGTTGCGCGTGATGTTGAGCCGCTCGGCCGCTTCGAACAGCCCCTGGCCGTCGATCAGGCAGCGCAGCAAACGCGCTTCGGCCTTGGTCAGGCTATAGGCCGAGACGAACTCGGCCGTCGTGTCGGTGCTCTCGAGCTGGGGGTCTTTCACCAGCATGGCCACGGCCGATCCCGGCTGCGCCGAGCCGTCCAACGCCGTGCCGCCGACCGGATAGAGCAGACAGACCAGCGGCAGGTGGTCGCTGCCGCGCGAAATGATGAAGTGCTCGCCGCGATCGATGCCCTCGGGGTCGTTCCGCAGACTGGCGGTCTCGGCGATCATGCGGCGTAGCTCGGCGGTGCCGCGCGATCGCTGCGTTGCCAGGTAGCCCGCTCTCAAGCAAAGCCCGTTTCTCTGCTCCAAGAGCTCGGTCGCTGCGCGGTTCTTCAGCCGAACCTGGCCGCTCGGCCCGACCAGCAGGAAGGCGACCGGCAAATGATCGAGCAGGTCGATCAGGCTCTCGCGCTCGTCCCGGTCGCGCACGATCTCGCTGTGCACCTTGAGCGAACGCCGCATATGCGGCAGCAGGCGGGAAAGCGCCGTCTTGTCGCCGTCGTCGAAGGGTGCGGCCTCCAGCGGCCGCACGAGGCTGATCAGATAGGCCTCGGCGCCTTCGCGGGTGATGACCCCGTAAAGGAAGTGATGCATCGACCGAGAACTCGCCCCAGCTTGGCCCAAGCCGCCGTCGAGCATGGGAAGATCCACGTCGTCCTCGCTGCCGATGACGACGGCGCCCTCCCGACAGTGCGAGACGACGCGCATCCAGGCATTTTGATTCGCTTGGCCTTCACTGAGGGTGTCGCGAACGCCACGGTCGATGTTGAAGCTATGGCGCAGCGCGCCGACGCCGGCGACGAAGTCATGGCTGAAGAGGCCACCGGCCGCAGCATCGAAGCCGTCGCAGACCTGCGGCAGCATCTGGCACCAGGAGCAACCCTCCATCGCGTCGGTGATCGCGTCGTAGATCGCGCCGATGAGCCGATCGCTCTGCGCCGTGCCGCTCCCCGGTCCCATGTCTGCACTCCCTTTTCTTATTCTTCCGGGCGCGTCGTTGCGCCGCTTGGCATGCGCTTTCTCGGGAGGATGGATCTTTGCCGGTTCGCCCTTTTCCCCGCGGCCGATAGCGCCGCTTGATCATGCGGGCGCTACGTAAACTCCGGTTCAGGGCGCACGCAAAGAATTGTAAAGTTTTGTAACCGTCATGAAGTTTTGATTCCGGAGGACGGGTGATTTGGCCGATGATTCGCAGTGCGGTCCGGTCCGCCGCGAACCGGCGGGTGGGGCCGGCGAAGAATCATGGTCGGGCGCGATGGCGGGTGGTCGTAGGCCCATGAAGGACGCACAGCATATCCTGCTTGTCGATGACGATCCGCGGCTGTGTCGCCTTTTGACCCGCTACCTGACCGCCGAAGGCTTCCAGGTCGAGACGGCCGCCAACGGCCTCGCGATGCGCCGCACGATGGCGGAGAAGACCTTCGATCTGGTGATCCTCGACCTGCGGCTGCCGGGCAGCGAGGACGGCTTGAGCCTGGCGCGCGAGCTACGCGCAAGCTCGGATGTCTCTCTGATCATGCTGACGGGCATGAGCGACGCCGTCGACAAGGTCGTCGGCCTGGAGCTCGGCGCCGACGACTACATCACGAAGCCCTTCGACCGGCGCGAGCTCCTGGCCCGGATCCGCAGCGTTCTGCGCCGCGCGCAGACACCGGCACGCGCCCCGGAGCCGCGCGAGAGTCCGACGACTGTGCACTTCGGCCTCTGGCGGCTCGACATGGCCCGTCACGAGCTGACCTCGGCCGAGGGCGAGCGCATCGACCTCACCTCCTACGAGTTCCAGCTCCTGTCCACCTTGGCCCAGAGACCGGGGCGCGCGCTCTCGCGAGACCAGATTCTCGACCTGATCGCCAACCGCGACTGGCAGCCGCTCGACCGCAGCGTCGACGTGCTGGTCGGCAAGCTGCGCCGCAAGCTCAGGGACGATCCGCGCGACGCCCGAATCATCAAGACCATCCGCGGCGTGGGCTACATGCTGACACCGCCGGAGGGCGAGTGAG
>JAKSDN010000079.1 GCA_022360075.1 Kiloniellales bacterium
ACTCAAGACGGAGTTCCTGCCGCAAGGGCGCAGGCCGGCGATTCGGTGCTGCGACAAGCAAACCGGACGTATCGCCGTTGTGGTGCGGGAGGTGCGGAGAGATGCCTTCTCTTGCTGTGCTGGTCGGCCCTTCGGGTCGAGTTCCCTAAGGCCTGAAGCCCCATGATTGCCTTCGTCATCCGCCGCCTGCTGCAATCCATCCTGGTCATGCTGACGGTCGGGCTCATCGCATTCGGCCTGTTCCGCTATGTCGGCGACCCGATCAACAACATGGTCGGCCAGGACACGACCCAGGAGGAGCGCGAGGCGCTGCGCGAGCGCCTGGGGCTCAATGATCCCTTCATCGTGCAATACGGCAACTTCCTGCTCGACGCGGCGCAGGGTGACTTCGGCATCTCCTATCGTCACCGCCGGCCCGTCTCGCAGCTCATCGCCGAGCGTCTGCCGGCAACCCTAGAGCTCTCGCTCGTGGCTGCGATCATGGCGCTAGTGATCGGGGTGCCGATGGGCGTCTACACCGGGCTCAGACGCGACGGCTTTCTCTCCAAGGTGTTCCTGACCGTCTCGCTGATCGGGATCTCCCTGCCGACCTTCCTGATCGGCATTCTGCTGATCCTGTTTTTCGGCGTGATCCTGCAGTGGTTGCCGACCTTCGGCCGCGGCGAGGTGGTGGATATGGGCTGGTGGTCGACCGGTTTTCTGACCGAATCAGGTCTCAGGGCCCTGATCATGCCGGCGATCACCCTGGCGCTGTTCCAGATGACGCTGATCATGCGCCTGGTCCGCTCCGAGATGCTCGAGGTCCTGCGCACCGACTACATCAAGTTCGCCCGCGCGCGCGGCCTGACCAACCGCGCCGTCAACTTCGGCCATGCGCTCAAGAACACGCTCGTGCCGGTCATCACCATCACCGGTTTGCAGCTCGGCTCGATCATCGCGTTTGCCATCATCACCGAGAGCGTGTTCCAGTGGCCCGGGATGGGCCTGCTCTTCATCCAGGCGATCAATGAGGTCGATATTCCGGTCATGGCCTCCTACCTCATGATGATCGCTTTCTTCTTCGTCGCCATTAACCTGATCGTCGACCTGCTCTACTACGTCGTCGATCCTCGCCTCCGGGCCGACCGCTCGGTCGCCAGCGGGCACGCGGGCTAGCCGGCGATGGCGGTCAAGGACCAGGTCCAGATCGGCGTCGAGCCCCGGCCGGGGGCCTGGGATCACCTGCGCGACGCCGTCCATCGCTTCTTCGACAGCGACATCTGGTTCAGCTTCACCCGTTCGCCAGTGACCGTGGTCGCCACGGTGATTACTGTCGTGTTCATGGGGGCCGCGGGCTTCGCGCCCTGGCTTGCGCCGCACAATCCCTTCGACCTCGCGACCGTCGATCTGCTCGACAGCTTCATCCCGCCGGTCTGGTCAGCGGACGGCGATCCGCGCTATCTGCTCGGCACCGATGACCAGGGCCGCGACGTGCTCTCGACCATCATGTATGGCTCGCGCATCTCGCTGGGGGTCGGCTTCGCCTCGGTCTTCTTTGCCATGTTCCTGGGCGTCGGCCTCGGCCTCTTGAGCGGCTACGTCGGCGGCACGCTGGACGCGCTGATCATGCGCATCGCCGACGTGCAGCTCTCCTTCCCGGCGATCCTGATCGCGCTGCTGATCGACGGTGTGGCCCGCGGCGTGCTGCCGCGCGAGTTGCACAACGACATCTGGTTCTACGTCCTGGTCTTCGCTATCGGCATCTCCGGCTGGGTGCAGTACGCCCGCACGGTGCGCGGCTCGACCCTGGTCGAAAAGAACAAGGAATACGTCCAAGCCGCGCGGGTGATCGGCATCCCGCCGGTGTTGATCATGCTGCGCCATGTGCTGCCCAACGTCATGGGGCCGGTCCTGGTCATCGCCACCATTCATCTCGCGATCGCGATCATCCCCGAGGCGACCGTGTCGTTCCTCGGCGTCGGCGTGCCGCCGACCTCGCCGTCGCTCGGCACGCTGATCCGGGTCGGCAACGACTTCCTGTTCTCCGGCGAGTGGTGGATCACGATCTTCCCCGGGGCCGCACTCGCGATCCTCGTGCTGGCCGTCAACCTGCTCGGCGACTGGCTGCGCGACGCGCTCAACCCGAAGCTCCGATGAGGGCGGCGCGCGCATGACATCGGGCGGCCGCAATCAGCCCCTGCTCCAGGTCGAGGGCATGCGCGTGGAGATCCCGACGCGCAAGGGTACGCTGGTCGCGGTCGACGGTGTCTCCTTCCACATCGACGAGGGCGAGGTGCTCGGCGTGGTCGGCGAGTCCGGCGCCGGCAAGTCGCTGACCGGCGCGGCGATCATCGGGCTGCTCGAGCCGCCCTGCCACGTCGCCGGCGGCAGCATCCATCTCGAGGGCCGGCGGATCGACAAGCTGCCCTACGAGGCCATGCGGCGGATCCGCGGCCGCGAGATCGGCATGGTCTTCCAGGACCCGCTGACCAGCCTCAACCCGCTCTACACCGTCGGCCGGCAGCTCACCGAGACGATCTGTACCCACACCGACTTGAGCGAGCGC
>JAKSDN010000819.1 GCA_022360075.1 Kiloniellales bacterium
CCGACCGTCTCGTTCCAATGTTCCGCACAGGCTTTCCCGCAGCGCTCGCCCCAACGCCGAAGCACCACGTTCTCCATGAGATCGCGATGTGTCTCGACGTCGGCGGCGCTGACCGGCACCAAAGTCAGGTTCGCCGTATCGCCCATGGTGCAGGGTTGGTTGTTGGTCGAGCACTGTATGCCTTCGCGGGTCTCCTCATCCGCGGCCTTCCAGATATTGTCCTCCAGAATGGCGATCTCCCGGGCGATCAAGTCCTGCAGTTTGGGCTCGATCGTGTCCCATGTCTTCTGGCTCACGCCGTGTAGGTAGAGCGACCATCCCATAGGCAGCGGAAACAGGTGGGTCGTGACCTCGGTCCATTTCGACTTGTTGCCGCTGAGCGCACCGGTTACCGCGCAATCGGCCACCTTGCGCTGCAGCGCCGGCACGACCTCCGCGAAGGGGATGTTCACCGGGGTTCCGCCGATGCCCTCGACGAAATCGGCCATGCTGGTGTTGAAAACCCGGATCTTCTTGCCCTTGAGATCGGCAAGTCCGCTGATCGGTTCGGCGCACCAAAAGACCTGAGCGTGTGCCGGATAAAAGGCCAAGGGCTTGATACCGTATTTGCTCGTGTAGAGCTCCTCGAGTCTCGGCCGGTACGCTTCGGTGATCTTCCTCAAGGTCGCGGCGTCCTTCGAGAGGCCGGCCAGGTCGACGGCCTCCGCTTCGGGATCGTCGCCTGCCGTGTAGCTCAAGACGCCGGTGCCGAAGTCGAGCACGCCGAGCTTCATGAGGCGAAACACTTCCGGCCCCTTGAGGCCAAGCTCCGTTACGTTCGTCAGAACCACGTTCACGTTGTCGCCGGTCTTGCTCGGGATCGTTTCGGTCCAGAATGGCTTTTCGTGTACGAAGAACGTCGTTGTCGTCGGGAAGTTGCCCACAACCTTGAGCGTGACCGGCCTGAAATCCTCGCCGGAGCTTACGCCCGCGAAGCCGGCCGTTGCGCCGAGCGATATCAGCGTGGCCCGTGCCAGACTTCTGAGTTGTCCGGTTGCCATCTGGAACCTCCTTGTTCTGATTTCTTTGCCCTGCTTCACGGCTTGCGAATTCGCGGGTCGTCTCGGCCACGAGAACGTCTCGCGGACAGGGGCATCGGCAATGGTCAGCGGGGCCCCCGCGTTTGATCGAGGTTCAGGGTAGGAAGTCGGTTCGACAAAAACCAATAGATAATTATTGCTGTTTTACATAAAGGATTCTTATCGATGATGCTTGTCGGCGATCTCTTTCGCCAGCCTGACCACGTCGTCGACCAGCGGGCTCCAGGGCTCGCGCGGATAGGCGATGGTGATCTCCTGGGCGGAGGGGCGCCAGGCATAGTCTAGCTCCACCAGCCGGCCGGCCTGGATGTCGTCTGCGACAACGATTCTGGGGACCGCGCCGACGCCGATGTTGTCGCGCGCCATTTGGATACAGGCGAAGAGCGAGGAGGAGGCGAAGATCCGGAAACTCCTGGTGTCCAAGGACGTGAAGTAATCGCGAATGTCGTTGTAGGGGCGGGTGTTCGC
>JAKSDN010000277.1 GCA_022360075.1 Kiloniellales bacterium
AGCGATCAGGGACGCGACCGAGGCAAGCAGAAACACCCAGGCGGCGAAGTAAAGCGCGATCATTAGCCAGTGCATCGAAAACACATGCAATGAGCTGATCATGACAGTGACCGAAATACTCTCTGCGAGAATGACGAAGAGGCTCTGCCCCATAGAGCGTAGCGGAATCCAGATTCTCTTCGCACTGAGCCGGGGCGCTTCGTCCCACCGCAGAACATCCTTTTCGACGGCGTCAATCAGCCGTGGGCGGATCACGTAATGCACATACTGCGTGATCGCCAGCAAACCAGAAAAGAAGCTGCCGATCCTGATCAGCAGGACTGAATTCAGCACGGCGAGAAAGATGCAAAGCGCGGTCAGCGTCGCCGATTCCTGCACGGCTTTCAGATAGGCATCAATGTCAAACTGGCTTTCAGGCCGCAGCAAATAACCGGCGATGCCGAACATTGCTGTCAGATACACGCCCGACATCCGGTCGATCCGCTGGGAATAGTGATCGGCCTCCGCCCGCAGGGCCTGATACTCGGCCAGGTGGATATCGACTTCCTTCTTAGCATCAATCACGGAAGTTTACTCTCCCATTGCTGCTACTAAGGGGGCAGACCGCACGACGCCCAGACACAGGCTTTCAGCCATCCCAAGACCGTCTCGGACACTTTCAAGTATTCTGGGTGTTCGGTCCTAAGACACTCAAGCGTTTTCACATCAGTATTGGCCGCCTGCAATTTCGGCGTTGATTTCGGTGACTCTCGGCTGTCAGCGAATAGAGGCACAACACCCACGCCCAAATAGAGGGATCCCTACACCGCTCGGAAGTGACCACCGAAGCCGGTGCATCATGTGATCATGATGGTCTTACCTTGTGGTCCCGATAGCCCTTTTTGGGGCCAGTTCGCCGTCGACTCGGCCTCTTAATACACCGATCGGAAGGAATGGATGACCGTGACGGTGACATCTTCGGCCCGATGATAAAGCGCTCCGAAAGTGTCGGGCGGCCTAGGCTGCTTTGTGGTGCCGGCCCTACTTCGACGGTGGCTTGCCAGCCTGGTTCAGCTTCTGGTCTAACGCCGCCTTGCGCGCTCTGATCTTTTCCGGCTTCACATAGTAGTGGTCGAATAGTTCCTCGATGATCTCGAGACACCATTCCGCTTCCTTTGGCTCGACATCGATGATCTGTAACGTTGTGGCGTCCGTCAAAGGGTGAGCCGAAAAGTTCCCGAAGTTCCGGATTGCATCTATAGCATCTTGGATGTGGCTCGGAAGCGCCTTTCGAGTATCTGTCTCGGCCAGAACAACTTCAATTTGTTTCACCAGATTGCGCTGTGGATAGCCGTGTCTAGATAGCATCGACTGCAAGCATCTTCGCGAGAGGGCTGCTGAGGCCTTTGGACTCTCGGAAAGAGCTAGGCACGCTTCTGCATAGTCAGATCTCAAATGTTCAGGGACGCTTGTCGGCGCCAGCGCTCTCGTGGCACGTCTTGGGTAGATCGTTTGATTAAAACGCTCGAACCAGCCTTCCGAAAATCCTGCCTCTTTTCCAATTAGTCGAAGGACCGGTTCACGACACTTGGTGCAGGCGGTAGAACGAAGACTCCAGCGCCTTGGTCTCGCCAAATCGCCATACTTACTACCAGGCGACTTGACGAAATTCGGCAACTCCAATTCTAAGTGAAAGAACTGTGGGTCGAACTCCACGCTGCAGTGCGGACACTTCATTTCCGCCTTCCCTGTCTTTGCTCCGAGCCGATCTGTCCCGGTCGGGGCAGGCCCGTCAATGTGAGTGCGCGGCACCGCTATCCCGACAGCGCCCTTCTCACCGCGTTGGGCTCGCGCTGAATAACCTTGAGATAGGCCCGCGCCGGCCCCTCGGGCTGCCGGCCTTCCTGTTCCCACTTGCGCAGTGTGGACAGGCTGATCCCGAAGGACTGCGAGAATTCGGCCTGGGTCATCTCCAGGCCCTTGCGGATCGCCTTGACGTCGACCGCCTCCGGGACGTGCACGCGGTAGCTATCGGGGTCTGCCTCACCGCGTGCGATCGCGCTGGCCTGCCGTGCGGCCCTCAGTAGCTTGGTTCCTGCCTTCGACATTGCTATCGCTTCCTTTTCCCTGCCGCGACGCGCGGCTTGCGGTATGCCCGGACCAATCCGTTTAGCTCCTTCGCCAGTTCGTTCCGCTCGGCCTGCGACAGGTTGACCCTCTCGTTCTTGGCGAAGATCGCCAGCAGAAAGACCGGCACGTCCGGACTATGGAAGAAATAGACCACCCGGAAGCCGCCGTTCTTGCCCTTGCCCGGCCTGGCCCAGCGAAGCTTACGGGCGCCGCCGGTGCCAACGATCAAGTCGCCCTTCTCGGGGTCAGCCGCCACGGCGTTGATCAGTGCCCAGCGCTCCACATCCGCCATGAGCCGCTTTGCGTCCGAGATGAATTCCGGGGTCTCGATGACGGTGATGAGCGACTTCTCGGGCATGGAAAGTATGTAGCCCAATGGGTTAGTAATTCAAGAACAAATGTACCCCATTGGGCTATTTCCTTGAGGCCTCAAGTGGTCGTGTCCCGAGCATTGGCGTAAGGCCGGCACCAATCCGCTCTTACCCCAACGCCCGGGACACGACCTCGACGTCGCAGCACGAAGATCCGACCGGTGGCAATTCGGGTGATGGAAACCCGACGGCCTCGATCCAGGAATTCGATGGCGAGAGGGATGCCCTCACGAATGTGAGAACTCGGGTCTTTGCGAGCTCGCCGAGTTACTCCGCGGCCTCCTTCAGTTCCAGGACGACGTCGAAGCCTTCGAACTGCGGGCCGCCGACGTACATGCCCTTGGTCTGGCCGGCATCGCGATGTGCCTGGCGGAAGGCCTCGGACTGGGTCCAGGCCTCGAACTCGGCACGGCCGCGCCAGATCGTGTGGCTGGCATAGAGAACATGGTCGTCGGCCTCGGGTCCCTTGAGCAGGTGGAACTCGACGAAGCCGGGCAGCCCCTTCAGGCGGCTGTCGCGGCCACGCCAGACCGTCTCGAAGGCCTCTGCATGCTCCTTGAGCACGCGAAAGCGGTTCATGGCGATAAACATGCTGATCGTCTCCTTTGCTGCGCTCCGGCCGGGGTCAAAGCGGCACGAGTTGGGGGCAATGGCGGCTGGGATGGCGCTGTATCGCCACTCTCAAATCGAAGGCCTTCTCGATTTGGGCTTCTGTCAACACGGCCTCCACCGTTCCTTCTACCTGTACCTGCCCATTCACTAACAGAATGATCCGGTCGGCATAGAGTGCGGCGAGATTCGGATCGTGCAGCACGGCCAGCACGCCGACACCGCGCTCGGCCAGCCGCCGCGCGAAGGCGAGCAAACGATGTTGATGGCTCAGGTCGAGGTTGTTCGTCGGCTCGTCGAGCAACAGGAAGCGGGTCGCGTCTTCGCCTGTCTCGGGCCAGATCTGGGCGAGCACCCGGGCGAGCTGCACCCGCTGGCGCTCGCCGCCCGAAAGCGTCGGGTAGACGCGCTCGGCCAAGTGGCCGGCATCGACCTCTTGCAACGCCGCGGCCGCCACTTCGAGGTCCAAGACCCGGCTGGAGCGACCGCTGTGCGCGCTGCGCCCCATCAGAACCACTTCCATCGAGCGGAAGGGAAAGGACAGCTCCAGCGATTGGGGCAGTACGGCCCGTCGGCGTGCCAAGGCGCTCGGAGACCAGTCGGATAGCGGCTGTCCGTCCAGCGTGACCGAGCCTCGGGCCGGCGATCGAGCGCCCGATAGCAGATGCAACAGCGTCGATTTGCCCGCGCCGTTGGGCCCGATCAGCGCCGTAACCCGGCCGGGGACCAAGGCGAGGCTCACGCCCTGGAGCGTCGGTCGCCGCTCGTGAGCGAAATGGAGATCGCTGCCGCGCAGCATCACCAGAGTCCGAGCCCGCGCCGGCGGAGCAGCAGCCAGAGAAAGAAGGGGCCGCCGACACAGCTCGTCAGAATGCCGATCGGCAGCTCCGCCGGGAGCACGACGGTGCGCGCCAGGAGATCGGCGAGCAGCAGCAAGATCGCACCGAGCAGCAAGGCGGCCGGCAGGAGGAGCCTGTGGTCCGGCCCGAGGGTGAGCCGCACCAGATGCGGCACCACCAGCCCGACAAATCCGATGACGCCCGTCAGGGCGACCGAGGCGCCGACGGCCAGCGCCGCCAGGAGCACGACGGCGCGTTTGATCCGCTCCACGTCGAAGCCGAGATGGAGCGCCTCGACCTCGCCGAGCAGAAGCCCATTGAGCGGCCGTGCGAGAAACGGCAGGGCCAGCATCGGCGCCAGCATCAGCGGGGCGGCCAGCGCAAGCCGATCCCAGGTCACGCCGCCGAGGCTGCCCAGCAGCCAAAAGTTCAGATCCCGCAACGCGCGGTCATCGCTGACGAAGATCAGGAGCCCGATCGCGGCCCCGGCAATGGCGTTGAGGGCGATGCCGGCCAGCAACATGGTCGCGACCTCGGTTCGCCCCTCGCGGCTGGCGATGCGATAAACCAGCAGCGTGGTCGCGAGCCCGCCAGCGAAAGCCGCCAATGGCAGCAGCAGGTCGCGCAAGCCCGCCGATAAACCCAGGAAGAGACTGCCACCCAGCACGATCACCAAGGCTGCGGCCAGGGCTGCCCCGGTCGAAACGCCGATCAGGCCGGGATCGGCCAGAGGGTTGCGGAACAGCCCTTGCAGCGCCGCGCCGGCAACCGCCAGGGCCGCGCCGACCAGAACGCCCAGGCAGGCACGCGGGAGCCGGATCGACAGGAGGACGGTTTCCTGCACCGGCTCATGGGCCGACAACGATGCGAGGCCCGCCCTTTCCAGGAGGATGGAGAGGACCTGGATCGGCGAGATGGCGACCGCGCCAATCCCGGCCGAAAGCAGAAAGGCGAGCAAGAGCCCACCGACCAGGAGCAGAAGAGCGAGGCGTGTCCGGACCGCCTGGTGGCGGAGATAGTTGGCGGTCTCGCTGGTCGCCGTCAGGGCCATGCCCTCAACGCGCCTCCATCACGTCCGGATGCAGGGCCTGGCCGAGTTTCGCCATCGCCTCGGCCGTACGCGGCCCGAAGCCGAGCAGCAGCAAGGCGTCCATGGCGATCAAGCGACCGGCTGACGCCGCCGGGCTGGCCGCCAGCTCCGGCCGTGCCAGTAGGGCCTCGCGTCCGCCTAAACGCTCCAAGGTCCGTGCCGTCACCAGAATGACATCGGGCTGAGCCGCGGCGGCGGCCTCGGGCGACAGCGGCTTGTAGCCCGCGAAGCCGTCGAGCGCGTTGCGGCCGCCGGATAGCTCGATGATGCCGGCGGCGGATGTGCCCCTGCCCGCGGCCAGGGGCGCGCCATTGCCGACGGAGAGCAAGAACAGGACGCTCGGGCGGCTGGACACCGCCATCAGCTTCTCCGCCACGTCGCGCTGCGCGGCCTCGATTCGCTGCACCAGCGCCTCTCCGGCCTCCGGCAGTTCGAGGGCGGCCGCCACCTGTCCAATCTTCTTTCGCACGCCCGCGAGGCTCGGCTCGTCCGGCAGGGTGACAATCCGGACGCCGGCGGCGCGCAGCTGGTCGATGGTGGCTTGCGGTCCGGCGTCCTCGACCAGCAGCAGCAGCTCGGGCTGGAGCGCCAGGATGGGCTCGGCGGACAGGCGCCGCATGTAGCCCACATCCGGCAAGTCGTCGGCTGCCGGCGGATAGCTGCTCGTGCTGTCGACGGCGACGAGCCGGTCGCCCGCCCCCAACGCATAGACGATCTCCGTCACCGAGCCGCCGACCGAGATCAGACGCTCAGCCTCGGCTAGGGCTGGGGTCGCAAAGGCACCGAAGAGGAAGAAGCCCGACAGCCAAGCTAGCAGTAGGCGCCCCGGCGGCCCTGAGGCCGCCATCTGTGCGCGCTCTTGCCTCGTCTACCACCACCATCCGCTTTCCTCGGTCCAATCAACTCTGGATCGATCACACCGAGCGAGAAATGACGCGACCTGGAGCCAGGCACTTAATCGCTGGACTAAAGAGGGTAGCCGGTGGATCGACGATCTGAACGCCGACCTAGATATGATGATAATGCTTCGCATTTGCAACTATCGACTGGTCGATGCCTCGCTGGCGCGATCGACCGGCCGCGCTCCAGGCCGAACACCGCGAGCCGGATTGACAGCGCTTTGCGAACAGCCCTAGAACGAACGCGGGGCAACTCGGTTCGCCGATACGGGAGCCGCGGGATCTCAAAAACCCAGGTTCTGCTTTAAGGTTAAGCGATAATAGGTTGATTTTATTGAGATGGATGGGTGGCCGAGCGGTTGAAGGCACCGGTCTTGAAAACCGGCAGGGGTGAACAGCTCCTCGTGGGTTCGAATCCCACCCCATCCGCCACTTGCCGCCGATGAACCTACACCGCGTGCCGCTTCTCCCTCCGCAGGCCGGCGACGAGCAGACCATAAATGCTGACGGCGACGATGACGAAGGCGACGATCTGATAGGGCTCGATGCGGTCGCCAAGGAAGATGACGGCGAGCGCCATGGTCAACGCCGGCCAGGGCGTGGTGATCGAGCTGGCGAGCGAAACGTCGATGTGCCGGACGGCATGGAACCAGATGATGAGCTCGAGGTAGTAGACGAGGCCCATGACGGCCCCGAAGAGCTGGAAATCGGGCCGCAGGAGCGTCGCGGCGAAGCCCGAGGGCTCGACCGCCACGACGACCAGGCCAAGGAAGATGGCCGAGATCAGCACCCGAAAGAAGGTGACTTGGGCAGGTGTCACCGGCGTGCGCCCCAGCTCCTCCTTGATGATCACATGGGCGATGCTCCACAGGAGCGGCACGCCGAGCGCCAGAAGGAACCAGGGCGAGAAGCCTTCAATGCGCCCGCTGCCGCCCGTCCCGAGAAAGTAGAGCGCACCGATGAGCGCGGCGGTGAGCAACAGCTCCAGCGGTGTCTTGCGCCGCTTGAGGAACAGCGTCTCCCACAGGATAGCGAACAGCGGATAGGCCTGGATGGCGATGGCCGCGCTGACCGCGCCCGCCTTCTCGACACCGAGC
>JAKSDN010001108.1 GCA_022360075.1 Kiloniellales bacterium
GAGGATCGCGTCCAGCGCGCGCGCCGACAGCGTCTCGCTGCGCGCGATGAAGTTGCCGGCCGCGTTGTTGACCAGGATGTCGAGCCCGCCCAGCTCGGCCCAGACAGCCGCGACCATCGCCTCGACCGCCTCGGGATCGCGAACGTCGCAGGGCAGCGTGAAGGTTCGCGCGCCGAAGGCTTCGTCGAACTCGGCCTTGGTCTCCCCGAGCACGTTCTCACGCCGGCCGCAAATGACGAGGCGGCCCCCAAGCTCGAGAAAGCGCCGCCCCATCGACTTGCCGAGTCCGGTCCCGCCGCCGGTCACCAGGACCCGCTTACCGGCCAGCAGATCGCCTTGAAACATGAATGCCCCTCCATTCATCGCGCTCAAGGCCCCCCTCTTAAGCAAGGAACTCGCGGTTGGCAAAGACTGGCCGCCGTTGGCCATGATGTTCGTGGACCGTTGGCGGCTTTGATGCCTAGAAGAGACCATGGGCGAACCGCACAAGTCTTCGACGCCTCCGACATCGGCCGCCAGGACCACGCCTGGATCGCAGCGCTGCAGGCGCAGTTTGCGGACATCGAGCTGTCGAGCAATTGCAAGCCCTGAATCAGCCAGTCGGGCAGAGGCGCCGGCGAGGTCCGCAGGCCAAAGGGGTTAAAGTTTTAGTTTCAGCAATTGACACTTCTGAAACGATAATGTACTAGGATTGGTGTGTAGGAGCGAAGGCATGGTTGCGACGATCCACCAATTGCACCCTCCAACTGCGGAAATCGGGCATTTCATCCGAATTGGTCACACTGGCCACGTCCAACTCGAAACACTTCATGCCGCCGGACGGCTCCCTATAGAACGGGCCGTCGTGGATGCTGCTCATCTCGAGGATCAAAGAGGACTATTTGACGCGCTTCGTAGCTCAAAGGTCGAGCTAGTGCTCGATACAAAAGCGGCAGAGCTGAGTACGCTGGGAGGACACCAAGGAAAGGCTCGTTTGCTTCCTTGGGCGAACGGCGAGCATCACCACGCGCCGAACGATTTCAATGACGCTTACCTGCGAGACTTTGTGACCAAGATCGCCGCCTGCGCCGTTGCGAACGACTTTCACGCTGTCCTCGCGCCGACCCGACCACTTGAAGGTCCACGCGACCCGTGGCTAGAAGTCGACCTCAAGACCTGCGAAGCGCTGCGTCGTGCTTTGGATTCCGAAGGTGGTGAGGAAGTTGCGATCGACTACCCGCTGCTGGCCACTTACGAATCGATGCGAGACGAGGCTGTTCGAAGCGCATTTGTGAGGGCATTAAAGGATGCCCCATTTGAGAATCTTTCGCTTCGCATTTCTGGCTTCGGAGCTCACGCGACGGCTGTGGGCGTAAGGCGATGCATAAACGGGGTCCGCGATTTCCACGCTCTTGGCAAGCCAGTTATCGCGGATGGTGTGGGAGGCCTTGTTGGCCTAGCGCTCGTAGCTTTCGGCGCAATTGGGGGCTTGTCGCACGGAATTGCCGAGAAGGAACGCTTCAACGCTAGCGAGTGGCGAAGGCCTCGATCCGGCGGCGGAGGTGGTTCCGCCCGACGTATCTATCTGGCTGGGATCGACATTTACCTCAGCGTCGAACAAACGCGGGAGTTGTTCGCGGTTCGTGGTGCGAAAGCCATGCTCGCCTGCAATGATCCGAGCTGCTGCCCCCACGGAACGAAGGACACACTGGGAGCGCCTAAAAACCATTTCTTGAATCAGAGGGCGCAACAGATTTCTGAACTTAGACGTGTTCCTGAGCTACGGCGCGCGGATCATTTTCTGCTTCGGCAGCTTGGGCAGGCCAGCCTGACAGCGCGTAAGGTGGAACGACTCAACCTGTCTGACACGACACTCGCCGAGAAACTTCGGCATCGGTCACGAAAACTCGATGAAATAGTTCAAGTGCTGGAAGATTTGAACGAAACAGACGGAGATGTGACTCGCGCTTTGGCTCCAAAACATCGCGCCGACCCCGGCCGTAGCTGGGCCTTAGGCGGGCGGACACAACCATGACAAATGCAGTCGCAAAGACGATCGATGATTTGCGCGAACGAGGAGCACTGACGGGCGTCGACGTCGCAAACGTGGCGGAGGTATCGAAGGCAACTGTATCCCGATGGACCACCGGCAAAGCGGCACCGCAGCCGAAGACACAGCTAGTCCTGTCGGACCTCCGCTATGTCGTCGATCGCTTATCGGAGTTCTATACACCTGACGAAACAAGGACCTGGCTCTACTCGAGGAATGCGCTTCTCGACGGAGAGCGTGCCATGGACCTTATTCACGAAGGTCGTACGGAAGAAGTGCTCACTGCGATCGAGCGCTTGGCAGCTCTCGCCTACCTGTAGGCGCAGATGACACACACGGGCCGCGTCCACGACCGGGATCTCTTAGACGCTCTCGAATCGCTCGACGCTGAGCCCTATTCGGGCCCGGCATGGCGCACGGCTTGGGTGACCCGTGATCCGCTCGTCGGCAGCACCGCCGGCGGCCGGTGGCATCCGCCGAACTCTTTTGAAGCGCTCTACACCAGCCTTGAGGCGGACGGCTCTCTCGCCGAGGTCTACCATCACCTGTCGCGCGCACCCGTCTTCTCGTCGGCTCATGTGCGGTTAGTCCGCCTGAATGTCGAGACCGTGAACACCCTTCGTTTGACCGAAACAGAGGTCTTGGACCGGCTCGGAATTAAAGATTCGAAATATCGTTCCATGGATTTCGCTCGCAGTCAGGAGATCGGAGCTGCCGCGCGCTTGCTCGAGTTCGACGGGCTCCTGGTTCCCAGCGCGCGTTGGGCTTGTCTGAATCTCGTCCTCTTCCCGGACCTGCTCGACCCAGACAAGGCACTCTCAGTGGACGAGGTTTCGGACGTGAATTGGCCGGCCTGGCGCGAGGCAAACCTGGCTGCCGAATTCCAAGCAAAGCCGACGAATCGAAACCCCTGAATCGGATCGGCAAGGCTCAAGCGCCGTACCCAGTGCGCAGCGAGCGCTTCACGATGGTGCGTCGGTCGCTCCGGCCTGCGCCCGGCGGCGATAGGCTGCTGGATCCAGACCGTAGCGCGACTTGAAGGCGCGCGAGAAGTAGCTGCGGCTCGCGTAGCCGACCTTGGGTGCGACCTGCTTGACCGGAAGGTCGGTGCCGCTCAAGAGCTCGGCGGCGCGTTGCAGGCGCAGGCCCTTGAGGAAGTCGATCGGCGCTCGGCCGAAGGCATCGGCGAAGTGGGCGGCGAAGGCCGAGCGACTCATCCCGGCGATCTCGGCCAGGGCCTCGAGGCTGAAGTCGCGCGCCGGATCCTCCAGCATCGCCGCCATGGCTCGGCCCAGGCGCGGGTCCTCCAGCGCGGAGAGCCAAGGCAGGCGGCACTCGCCGCTGGCGCAATAGCGCCGCAGCAACAGCACCAGGCATTGCTGCATCAAGCTGTCGGCGAGCGCCATGGAGCCCGGGCGCGGCGCGGCCAGCTCGCCGAGCAGCGTCTCGAAGGGCCGGCAGATGCCGTCCTGGCAAGCGAAGTCGTCGATCAGCGGCTCCGCCAAATGGTCGAACAGGCCGGCAGCCTGGTGGTAGGTCGCGTCGATCCGGCCGCAAGCCATCACCACGTCCGGGGCCGGCGGGCTCTCGCCCCAGGCCTCGGCGAGCGAGCCGCAGCGGCTGATCCGGCCGGCCTCTGCCGCGCCGGCCACCTCGACTCGGAGTGATCGGCCGGCCGGCACGATCACGAAGCTGTGACGCTTGAAGGCGAGCGGCGCCGCCGCGGCGACGTCGAGGCGCCCGGCGCCGCTGACGACGTAGTGCACCGTCGGCTGTCCCAGCGCCTCCAGGACCAGGGGCGCACCAGGCGCCACGCGGCAGAGGTCGAAGGTGTCGACCCGCACGTCCAGGCCCTTGAGCAGCTTCTCGAGCAGGATCATGACCCGAAGATCGCACTTCCGCGCGACGAGGGTCAAACCGGACGATCGGGA
>JAKSDN010000982.1 GCA_022360075.1 Kiloniellales bacterium
CTGCCCGCTGCTGGTGAAGTACGTCGAGGCCGGTTGGGTCGGCAAGAAGGCGGGGCGAGGCATCTACGACTACTCGGGCGAGACGCCGGTGCCGACGCGCTAGGCGAGCGGGCTCGACTCTATCGTTTTCATTGTAAAGGCCATTTGAGGTGTCACCCTCGGGCTTGACCCGAGGGTCCATTGGAGTCCCGGACTCGGACTTCGATGGATTGCCGGGTCAAGCTCGGCAATGACAAGCTAGGTATTGCGGGAGCAAGCAACTCTCTTTGACCTCACAGATGACGTGCGGGATCCCGCCGCGCGTGAAGCACACGAACGATCAGCACGCCGCTTGCCGTCTGCATGTAGTAAATGGAATGGCTCTGGCTCTCGTAGCGGCGGAGACCCGATCTGATATGCGCGTAGTCGCGGCCGATGTTCGGGTGTTGAGCAAGCTGTGTGAAATGCCGCTTGAGAGCGTCGCGGTAGCGCCGGGCCTGTAGAATTCCAAATCGGTCGATCGTATAAGCGGCGATGTCGGCAAGGTCTTCTATGGCAGCGCCCGATAACTCGTAGCTAGCCTTTCCGCTTGGCATGAGCGGCCTCGGCCTCTTGCCAGACTTGATCCAAGCTCTTGTCACTCACCCCGCTCGCAACGCCCTCATCGATCATCTCGCGGAGACTCGACACGGCACCTAGCCGGTCCTGGTCGCGGCGGATGAGGTCGCGGAAGTACTCGCTATCGTTCGCGTAGCGACCGGATTCGATTTGGGCCTTGACCCAATCTTCCATGGCATCGGGAATCGTGATTGTCTTGCGCATCATCGGCATTGGAAACGCTCCTTGGGGCACTTCGACATGCGACGATAGTATGACCTTTATCATACTTCTCGATTTTTGAGCTGACCATGGGCAATTTGCGAAAGAGTGAGCATGGCCCCTGATCCCTTACTCCGCGATGGCTTCGCCCGGCAAGGCTACGTTTCGCCCGTGACCGCCATGCCGGCGGCCGAGGCCGCGACCTACCGGTCCATCTTGGAGACGATCGTGCGCGACCACGCCGCGCATCCCTATCTCAAGGCGGCCGTCTATAGCGCGCCGCATCTGCTCTTTCCCTTCGTCGACGAGATCATGCGCCGGCCCTCGATCCTCGAGCCGGTGGCCGAGGTCCTCGGCCCCGACCTGCTGGTCTGGAGCACGACCCTGTTCATCAAGGAGGCCGAGAGCCCGGATCACGTCACCTGGCACCAGGACCTGACCTACTGGGGGCTCGACTCGACGCAAGAGGTCACGGCCTGGCTCGCGCTGTCGCCGGCCACGCGCGA
>JAKSDN010000761.1 GCA_022360075.1 Kiloniellales bacterium
GCCTAAACTGCATGGAGAAGTAAGGGTCAAGATCAGCAACCCTCGGACTCAAATGCGCCAGAGCCGGCAGGACCACTCGGGCTTGACCGGCAGCATGAGCTCCGGCAGCTCGCAGAACTGCCGGTGCACGAGGTAGTACATGCAGGTCTCGCAGGCCTGCTCGATCTCCTCGACCTCGACCGGACGATCGGTGAAGCCGGCGATCACCAGCTTGGCCTGAAGGTCTTCGGGCGCGGTCCGCTGCAGGCGGCCGACGACGTCCTGCACGCTCTCGTGGCTGTCGGCACGCGGATGGGCCTCGGTCTCGAGCCCGCTCTGCATGAGGGCCTCGAGCTCGGCACGCAGCGACTCGTCCCGATCGCTGTCGATCGCAGCCGCCTCGCCGCTCATAGCGCCTCTCTTGGCGCGTGATCCCGACGAGCTTCTCGTATTGCGGTTCCACGACGCCTGTCGGCGTGGTCACCCCCTCCCCGACCCTCCCCCGTCAAGGGGGAGGGAGTTAAAGCGTTGCGTTGAATAGTCTTTTCCCTCCCCCCTTGAGGGGGAGGGTTAGGGTGGGGGGCGTCCGCGCAGCGGACCAAAAAAGTAAAACGGGCGTTCGGTCCTGAATAGAAGCCCGTCGAATCAAGACTTTGCAGATCGGCCACAAGAGATCTGTTCCTGCCGCAGTGCATTGCCCGACCCACCGCTCAAATCCGCCACAGCCGGCACCACCACTCGGGCTCGACCGGCACCGACAGCTCCGGCAAGTCGCACCACTTGCGGTGCACCAGGAAGTACATGCATTCCTGACAGCGCTGCTCGTCCTCGCCGTAGGGATGGTTGACGAAGCCGCCGATCACCAGCTTCGCCTTGAGGTCTTCGGAGTCGAGCTGGCGCAGCTGCGTCAGGATCTGAGCGAACTCCTTTTCGGTTTCCGGAAATGGTTCGGTCTGTGTCTCCAAGCCGTTGGCGAGCATCTTGTCGATCTGCTTGAGCAGACCATTGGCCGTCTCTCCGCTCATCGCTCTCGCCTTTGTTTTGTTATTGCCTCCCTAGGGGCAAGCGCCCCGGCGTCGCTATGAAACTGGCGCCGGGGCGCTTGCCATCAAGTCTAGGCCGTCCGGGCCGTGACGGGGAGCGAGACCGTCAC
Source organism: Kiloniellales bacterium (assembly GCA_022360075.1). The sequence continues at coordinate 1,133 of JAKSDN010000761.1, forward strand.
GCCGTCTTGAAGCGGGCCAGTTCCTCGCCGGTCTTGGCGTCGTGCGCGTGCACGGTGCAGACCAGACAGGAATCGAAGGAACGGGCGACGTGGCCGACTTCGACCGGGTCCCTCGGGTCCTTGATCGGCGTGCCCATCAAGGCCTCCTCGATCGGGCCCTTGTTCTCCCCCGAATCGCGCGGGCCGACGTTCCAGGTCGTGGGCGCGATGATCTGGTAGTTCTTGATCTTGCCGCCCTCGATCTCGATCCAGTGGGCGAGCGCGCCGCGGATCGCCTCGGTCGCGCCCCAGCCGCGGCCGTCGATCTCGGTCGGCTTCACGTACCAGGGCTCGCTGAGGCGGAACTCGCGCAGGCAGTGCTCGGCCTGGCGATAGAGCTTGCAGCCCTCGTGCATGCGCGCGAAGTGGCGCAGCAGCACGCTGGCACCGCCCATCTTGCGGTACATGTCGAGGATCAGCGGATCGCTGTGCTGCCAGTCCTGGCCCTGCGTGCCGCCGGCGATCACCTGGCGCGCCAGGGGCCCGGCCTCGAGTCGGCCGTAGTCCGCGTGGTGCACCGCGGTGCACCAGGAATACTTGCCCTCGTGGTCGGTGTCGTTCTTCACCACCGGGTTGGTCCGGCGGTCGAAGGGATGGAAGCTGTCGCCGCCCTCGTCGTACCAGGCATGCATGGTGTTCTCGCGCGCGAAGCTCTGATCGACATCGTAGAAGCTGTCGTTCGCGCTGTCGTACACGCCATTCTTCATGATGGTCGAGGTCTGGCGGCCCTCGATGGTCGGCTTCTGGTACTTGTCCTCGTGCGGCAGATAGCCCCAGGAGACGTACTTGCCGAGGCCGGCGCCGAATTTGTCGAGCCCGACGTCGGTCGCCATGCGCCACATCAGGCCGAGGTCCGAGTTGGCGTGCTCGGGCTTCTCGTCGAGCCAGGCCATGAAGTCGTCGTAGCTCTGGATCTCCTCGTAGCGCTCCATGGAGCAGCCGAGCCAGACCGACTCGAACCAGTTGCGCCGGAAGTACTCGAGGATCGACCAGGCCCGGGTCACGTCGGTCAGAGTCGGCGCGCACATCACGCCACCCGGCACCATGTAGCTTGAGTGGGGCCACTGGCCGCCGAGGATCGCGTAGATCTCGACCGGCCGGCCCGAGATCGTCACGCCGATCTCGTAGTTGGTCCCGGTGAAGGGCGCCCAGCGCCGCACCGCCTCCTCGTAGTACTGGCTGCCACGGTAGTTCTTGTTGGTCATGTCGATCATGAACAGACCGTAGTGATGGCGCGGCAGGCTCTGGATGCTCTCGACGATCTGGCCGAGGTTGCGCGCCAGGATCGCGTTGCGCGGCACCTCGGTCTGCCAGGCCGTATCCAGCGCCCAGGCCGCGCAGGTCAGGTGCGAGGCGCCGCAGATGCCGCAGGCGCGCGGCGTCACGACGAGGCCGGCCTGCGGGTCCTTGTCGCGCAGGATGATCTCGAAGCCGCGGAACAGCTCGGCCTGGGTCCAGGCGTTGACCACCACGCCGTCCTGCAGGTCGACGCGCACGTCGAGATCGCCCTCGACCCGGCCGACGGGGGAGATGTCCAGGGTTTGGACTGCTGCCTCTGACATTTTTTCTCGTGCCTCCCTATCAGACGACGAAGATGTCGCGCTCGGCCCAGGCCGGCGCGGCCGCCTTGGCGGCTGCCGTCAGCTTGACGTAGCCCTTCTTGTCGACGCCTTCGGGCATGTCCTTGGGCACGCCCATGACCGTCTGGGTCTTGAACACCGTGCCGGGCGCGAGATCGAAGAAGGGGAACTCCGGCTCGGTGCAGCCGAGACAGGGCATGCCGGCGCGGGTCTTGGACGATTGCCGGTTCCAGAGGATGCGGTTGCAGGGCGAGTGGGTCATCGGCCCGCGACAACCCAGGTCGTAGAACAGGCAGCCCTTGCGCTGGCCGAACTCGGTCGCAGACACCTTGTAGGCGAAGTGCATGTTCCGGGTGCAGCCGGTCTGGGTGAAGCTGGTGAAGAAGGTCTTCGGCCGCTGCAGCTCGTCGAGCTCGATCTCGCCGCCGCGGCCAGAGGCCACGGCCACCAGGATCTGGGTCACCCAATCCGGATGCGAGGGGCAGCCCGGGATGTTGATCACGGGCAGGCCGGCCTTGCTGCGAAAGTCGACGCCGAGGAAGCCGCCGTGCGCGCGCTTGAGGAACTGCAGGCCCTGGGACTCGCTGGGGTTCGGCGCGGTCGCCGGAATCCCGCCCCAGGTCGCGCAGTCACCGATCGCGACCACGTACTGCGCGGCGCCGCAAAGCTCGCGCACCCAGTCCTTCATCGGCCGGCCGGCGAAGCGGTTCCACTCGCCGGTGCCATTGGGCGCGTTCACGACCGTGCCCTCGAAGACGAAGATGTCGAGCTGGATCTCGCCCGAGACGCACTTCTTCAGGATGTTCTGAACGTCGTCGCCCAGCTCCATGCCGAGCGATGGCTGCCAGAGCACGTTGATGCCGAAGTCGGTCACCAGATCGCACGCGCTCGGCTCCTCGGCGTTGAGGAACGACATGGTATTGCCGGAGCAGGCCCCGCCTTGGAGCCAGAGAAGATTGGCCATTGACGCCTCCTGGACGTGTCCCCATCGCGGGCGTTCACCGCCCGTCGGAGGTCAAGGAAGCAAGCGACGTGCCAAGCTTTTCTTCATCTGGATTAACGCTTGTTCAGAAGGGCTTGGCCGGCGGGGATTGATAGGACAGGCGTCATCCGGCGCCCGTCTGCAAAGCAACTTCGCAAGCAGTGCGCAAACTAAGTTTACAGCCGGCGATGCCGAGAGGCGCTGACTTTGGCCCGTGCGCCCTCTCCAGATTACGCCCCATCCCCTCATGCTGAGCTTGTCGAAGTGTGAGGATTGCTCGGAGCTTGGGGCGATGACGGAGCGATCTTTCACCCTTCTATAAGCTCGGAGCCTGTGAGTTTGTTGGCTCGGATCTTCGCATGGCGCTGCATTTCCAGCGTGCGTCCTTCGAGACGCGCCCTGTCGGGCGCTCCTCAGGATGAGGAGGATTATTGGTGGCATTAAGAAAAGGCCTCATCCTGAGGAGCCCGCGATAGCGGGCGTCTCGAAGGACGCACGATTGCATTCCAGCCACACGTCAATTTTTTCACAAGCTCTGAGGAGCCCGCCTAGCGGGCGTCTCGAAGGGTTCGGTACGAACCGC
>JAKSDN010000364.1 GCA_022360075.1 Kiloniellales bacterium
CGGCGAACCGCGCTCCTAGCCGAGGGGCGGAGAGCGGCGTCACACGTGTCATCCTCTCGTGATAGTGGGTACTAGCCCCTGGAAGCGGGCCAAGCGGGCGCCGCGACCGCGCCGCGGGCACCAGCTAATTCGACACGCTCAGAGGAAGGCTTCGACCTTGCGGATTTTCTCCCTGCTCACCCTGCCAGTAGGCCTCTTGTCGGCGTCGCTGGGCCTTGCGCCGCCAGCAGCCGCGCAGACAGCCGACCTGACGATCGACGAGCGGCTCGAGCGCACCTTGCCCGGACCGATCGAGCCGCTGTCACCCGACGAGGCGATCCTCACCGGCCGCGAGGACATCGTGCTGCTGGAGGAGCGCGAGTTCTTCACGGTCTTTGCCGCGGCATTGGCGTCGGTCACCAGCAACCCCAGCCTGTCGAACACCTCGTCCGGCTTCGACACCTTCTTCAGCTACAATACCGGCGCCCGGGTTTCCACCGAGATCGCCGAGACCTACCGCGTCAGCGCCGAGCTCAGCACCTTCGGCGCCCAGTATGCCGACAACGAAGCCCTGGAGTACGCAGGTTTCGGCGCGGGGCTGGCGGTCGACCGCAGCTTCGGCCCTTACACCGTCGGCACGCGTTACGGGCCGCAGGTCGTCTATGACGACGAGTTCGAGAAACACTCCGTCACGCTGCACCGCGTCGACCTCTTCGCCAACCGGCAGGTCGCGCTCGGGGTCAACGCTCTCGCGGCCCCACAGGTGGCGCTGTCGGCGATCCCCGCCGACCCGTCCGACTTCGCCCGCGTCTCGGCGGAACTGGCCGTCCCCGTCTACTATAGCCCCGCTCCCGACTGGTTGATCTCCGGGCGCCCGCAGGTTTACGTCCGCCACTATTTCGACTTCTTCGAACAGGCCACCGGCGAGACCCGCAACGATGTCGGCGGCGGCTTCGCGCTGGGCACCGCATGGACTCCGACGCCATGGGCTACCCTGTCGACGACAATGTCCGTGGGCGTGAACCGTTCCACTCTCGACAACCTCGACCACGAGGTCTTCACCGCCACACCGTCGCTGCTGCTGCGGGTAACGTTCTGACCGGACGATCTTAAGACATTGGCCTCGGGCGGATCGCGCTTCCACCTAACCGGGACCTGATTTAGGGGCGCTTTTCGTGGTTGCGAGGGCAGGATTTGAGCCAGCAACCTAAGGGTTGTGAGCTCGATTTTCTTTCGTCTAAAGTCTGTGTGAGATCTTCGCCACCCAGTGCCCAGTTTCATCCCACTCGGCCCGCCATTTGCCGCCGTCTACGAGGCTCTCCACGATATCGCGCAGAGCTTGTTATTGCAGCTTTGGTGGCTTTTCAGTCGGCGGTGGCTTTTCAGTCGGCCAATCCCAAAAGCCCCACCGCCACGGTCGCGAGCCCGGTGCCGACGGGGGCCATCACCCGCGCCGGCGAACAGATGACGCTTAGGTACGCTTGGACAGAACGCCGAGCACGCCGGGCTAAAGCAGCTTGGCGAGCGACTTCATCTCGACGAGATCAGCCTCGCCGTCGGCGCCGAGGCAGTGGTCGATATGATCGTGGATGAGGGTACGCTTGGCGGCGACCACCGCTTTCTCCACGGCCTGGAGCTGCACCGCGATGTCAGTGCAGGGCCGGCCTTCCTCGATCATGCCGATGACATGACGCAGATGGCCGTCAGCGCGCTTCAGCCGCTTGACGATCCCGGGATGGCTTGCGTGCCGATGGGGTTCTGTCATATACACCCAAATATCCCCCCTAGGGGGATATGACAACACGAGAGAATGCAGCGCATGGGCAAGAGGCCCTTCCACCGCAGGACATGGCGGGCAGCACGCAGCGTGATCGTGCTGGCCACCGTCTTTGCGTTGGTCGTTGCGCCCCTTGTCGTGATCCTGACGCACGGTCCCGCGGCCCATGCGGTCGCCGCCTCGACGGCCGTGGACATGGTCGAGGAGATCGCCGCCCAAGGTCACGTCCATGACAAGGCGGGACACGAACACCAAGGCGGGCCGCTCGACGGTCACAACCCGGCGGACCATGACCACCAGCTTCACGCGTTGCTTTGCCAAGCGGGGAACGCTCCCAAACCACGTCCCGACAAGGCGCAATGCGCCTCTGGCGAAGCCTTGCGAAACCTGACGCTGAAAGGGCCGAGACGCCCGCCGCGCGCCGTCTGAACAGATCCCGGAAGCGGGCCTTACCGGCTCACCATCAGACTGTTCAGACAAGGACGACCCCATGACATGTTTACCGGCCGCGTCACGCGGGCGAGGGCCCGGCGCGCGTCGCGCGTCCGTGCTCCTGCTCGCCGTCGCGCTCTCTCTCGCTTGGGTGGAAGCGGCCTTCGCCCATGCCGTCACGCACGGCGACAAAGGCTACATCCAGGAAATCACGGGCGTTCATCTCATCCCGTTCGTCTATCTCGGCGCCAAGCACATGGTGACGGGATACGACCACCTTCTGTTTCTCTTCGGCGTGATCTTCTTCCTCTACGGGATGAAACAGATCGCCACCTATGTCTCCCTGTTCGCCATCGGGCATTCGACGACGATGCTGCTCGGCGTCTGGCTCGACTTCGGCATTTCGAGCTACATCATCGATGCCATCATCGGCTTCTCGGTGGTTTACAAGGCGCTCGACAATCTCGGGGCGTTCCGGCTCTGGTTCGGCTTTCAACCCTCGACCAAGGCCGCCACGCTGCTCTTCGGCTTTCTCCACGGCTTCGGCCTCGCCTCCAGAATCATCGACTACGACATTTCGCCCGACGGGCTCTGGCCGAATCTCATCGCCTTCAATGTGGGCGTCGAGGTGGGGCAGCTTCTCGCCCTGGCGGCGATTCTCGTGGTGATGCGCTATTGGCGCACGACGCCGTCCTTCGCACGGCAGGCCTATGCCGTGAACGTCCTGATGATGACCGCCGGATTTGCCCTGATGGGGCTACAGATGACCGGCTATTTCGTGGCCGCTTGAGCGGCGGGAGACCTGACACATGACCAACCATCCTTATGTCAACACCGGCGTCGGCGCTCCGCCGCTGCGGGCCGAGCCGCATCAACGAACCGGGCACTCTGCGCAGGCGGCCGGACATATCCACGGCGTCAACGCGACATCCGGCGGGCTCGTGCGGGCGACGCTCGGCTCCATGGCCGCCGCCCTGGCCATCTTGCTCTTGTTTTGGCTTCCCGCCGAGTATGGCTTTGACCCGACAGGACTGGGCCGGGTGATGGGACTGACCCAGATGGGCGAGATCAAGCAGCAGCTCTACGCGGACGCTGTTGACGAGGAGGCCGTTCTCGCGGCCAAGGCGGCCGCCGAACGGGTCTCCGCCGATCCGGCTCTCATCGCACGGCTCGACGCGCTGGAAAATCAGCTCGCCGGCATCGCCGCCGCACTTGGCGTCGCCCCGCTGCAACCTTCAGCACCCGCGGCAGCACCCGTGGCAGCACCCGTGGCAGCACCCGCGGCCGTGGCGCCAGCGCCTGAAGCCGCTGCGCCGGCGGCCGTGGCCCCTGCGCCGGCGGCGCCAGCCGTGCCGGCGTGGCGCGACGAGGTGAGCTACACGCTTGCCCCCACGGAAGGCATCGAAATCAAGCTCGTGATGAACAAGGGCGCTCGCGCCGAATTCGCCTGGACGGCCAACGGTCCCATTCTGAACTATGACACCCATGGCGACGGCGGTGGGCAACGCATCACCTACGAACGGGGGCGGGGTGTGCCCGAGCAGTCCGGGGACCTTGTGGCGGCCTTCGACGGCAACCACGGCTGGTTCTGGCGCAACCGCAC
>JAKSDN010001196.1 GCA_022360075.1 Kiloniellales bacterium
AGCGCTCGGCGACGGCCCGCCCGATGCCCTGGGCGCCGCCGGTCACGGCCGCGCGGCGGCCTTTCAGATCGATCTCGTTCATGGTGCTTTCTCCCCTTCCTGGAGCGAGTTGTTGCGCCTCTCTCCCAGCCGCGCCACGGCGGCCGCGACGATTGCATCCGGCCGCGCCATGCCGTCGAGCGTGATCACGGCCTCGTCCGGGCCCGGGCGCTCGAGCGTGGCGAGCTGGCTGTCGAGTAGGGATGCCGGCATGTAGTGGTCCTTCCGCGCCTCGAGCCTGCCCCGAATCACCGCCGCGTCGCCATCGAGGAAGAGAAAGACCACGTCCGGGCGACCGCCCGCCAGCGCCGCGCGGTAGCGCTGTCGCAGTGCCGAGCAGGCCAGCACGGCGCCGGTTCCGACATCCAGCTTGCGTGCGAGCGCGCGGGCCAGGGCGGCGAGCCAGGGCGCGCGATCGACGTCGCTCAGCGGCTCGCCGCGGCGCATCTTCGCGACGTTGGGTTCGGGGTGGAAGTCGTCGCCCTCCAGGTAATCGTAGCCGAGCACCTCCGCGAGCTTGCGGCCGACGGTGGTCTTGCCGGCGCCGCAGACGCCCATGACCACGATCGCCAAGGGCTCCTCGTGGTGTTCAGGCATCGGGCCAGTCGCCATGGAAGCGACCGTCGCGGTCGCTGCGCTCGAAGCCGTGGGCGCCGAAGTAGTCGCGTTGGGCCTGGATCAGATTCGCCGGCAGCCGAGCGCTGCGATAGCCGTCGTAGTAGGCCAGGCTGGCCGAAAGGGCCGGGGCGGGAATCCCGCGCGCCGACGCGAAGGCGACGAGCGCGCGCAATGCCGGCAGCGTAGCGGCCAAATCGTCTTCGAAGGCTTGTGCGACCAGCAGGTTCGGTGGCGGCGGCTCGGCGGCGAAAGCCTCGCGGATCGAGGCCAGGTGCCCGGCGCGCAGGATACAGCCGGCACGCCAGACCGCTGCCACCTCTGCCAGGTCGAGCGCCTGCCAGGCCTTGGCCTCGCGGGCTGCGGCCAGCAGGGCGAAGCCTTGGGCGAAGGCGCAGATCCGGCCGGCGTAGAGCGCGGCGCCCAGGATCGCTACGCTCGGCGCCTCCTGGCCGTCGGATAGCTCTGGGCCGGGTCCCGGCAGGCGGTCGCCGGCCTGCAGGCGTTCTGGCTTGAGCACGGAAAGCCCGCGCGCGGCCACCGCCTCGGCAAGCGTGGGGCAGGGGACGCCGAGCTCGAGCGCCGCCGCCGCCGCCCAGGCGCCCGTGCCCTTCTGCCCGGCCTGGTCGCGGATGACATCGACCAGGAGCGCGTCTTCGCCGCCCTCGCGGTGGGTCAGGATCTTGGCGGTGATCTCTTGCAAGTAAGAGCCGCGCTTGCCTTGGTTCCACGCCTTGAAGGCCGCGCTCATGGCCGCCGGCGCCATCGCCAGGCCGTCGCGCATGAGATGGTAGATCTCGGCGATGAGCTGCATCTCGGCGTATTCGATACCGTTGTGCACGGTCTTGACGAAGTGGCCGGCGCCGTCGGGGCCGAAGTAGCCGCAGCAGGGCTCGCCGTCGGCCTTGGCCGCGATGGCGCGCAGCATCGGCGCGACCCGCTCGAAAGCCGCCGGCGCGCCCCCCGCCATCAGCGACGGGCCGTGGCGCGCGCCGCTGCCCCCGCCGGAGATCCCCAGGCCCAGCCAGTGCAGGCCGCGTTCGGCAAGGGTCGTCGCGCGGCGCTCGCTGTCCATGAAATGCGTGTTGCCGCCGTCGATCACGATGTCGCCATCGCTCAGGTGAGCGGGCAGGGTCTCGATCAGGCGCTCGACCGGCTCGCCGGCCTTGACCATGAGCAGCAGGCGCCGCGGCCGCGCGAGTCGCGCGCAGAGTGCCTCGACGCTCTCCGCCAGGGCCACGGCCTCGCGGTCCGGCGCCGCGGCGAAGGCTTCGCGGGCCTCGGCCCAGGGGTCGGTGACGGCCACGGCTAAGCCGCGGTCGCGCAAGTTGAGCGCCAGGTTCTGCCCCATGACGCCCAGGCCGATGACGCCGATGTCGGCAGACTCGTTCTCTTCCATGCTAGCGAGAGGCCTGGGCTTCATCGTGCTCGCTCATGGCGTCGAGCTGGGCCAGCCGGTCTTCGGCGACCGCGTTGACCGCTTGCCGGAAATCGCCGTCGGCGCTCATGAGCTCGTGGAAATCCGTGTCGGACAAGACCAGCAGGCGGCAGCGGGTGAGAGTCCGCACCGTAGCCGAGCGAAGGCCCTTTTGCAGCAAGGCCGTTTCGCCGAAGAAGTCGCCTTCTTCCAAACGGACCGCTTGCGGCTCTACGTCCACCTCGACGGTGCCGGAGGCGATAAAGTACATCGCGTCCGACGAATCGCCCTTGCGGAACACGACGCTGTTCGGCGGCAACACCTGCGCGCGCAGCCGGTTGGTGATGCGCGAGACCGAGAGCGCGTCGAGCTTGGCGAAGAGCGGGACGCGTGCGACGAGGCCCCAGGTGACGACGAAATCGCGGCGGTGGATCTCGGTCGAGAAACCGGAGGCGATGATGCCGATCGGCAAGGCGAACATCGCGAGGCCGAAGATCATCACGAGGCCGCCGATCACACGCCCGAGGTCGGTCACCGGCACCACGTCGCCGTAGCCGACGGTGGTCAGGGTCGCGAGCGCCCACCACATGGCCGCCGGGATCGAGCTGAAGACCTCCGGCTGTGCCTGCCGCTCGACGTGATAGATGACGGTCGCGGCCAGCATCAGCAGGCCCAGCATGATCAACAGCGCGGCGGCCAGCGCGCGGCGCTCGTCGACGACTACCCGCGCCAATGTGGCCAGGGCGGGCGAGTAGCGCGCCAGCTTCAAGAGACGAAGCAGGCGGAAGATCCGCAGCAGGCGCAGGTCCAGGACGGGAAACAGCAAGGCCAGGTAGAACGGCAGGATCGCCAGCAGGTCGATCAGCGCGAAGGGCGAGCAGGCGTAGGAGAGGCGGGTCTTCCAGGGATTCTGCCCGTGGAAGGCCGGATGCTCGGTGGCGATCCAGAGGCGCGCCAGATATTCCGCGGTGAAGATGGCGACCGAGACGATCTCGAACGCGATCAAGGCATCGCGGTGCTGGCTCGCGAAGGGCTCCACCGTCTCGGCGGCCACGGCGGCCACGTTGGCGAGGATCAGCAGCAGCAGAGGCCATTCGAACAGGCGCTGCAGCCAGGGGTTCGCATGGGAATCCTCCAGGATCAGCCAAAGCTGCCGCTTGACGCGATGTTTCACGGTCCCCGTTCGCCTCTTCCCACCGCGCTCCAGCGGGCCTTTGCGTTGCGCCTGTTTCGATGCAAAAGCATAGACGGCATGGCAGGTGGGACCAGCCCTTTCCCCCGCCATCAGGGGGACGTGGCAGCGCCCTTATCTCGTATGACTGCCGGGAGTGGAAAGTTGCGCCGTTTTTCCACAGACTGGCTGTGGAAGGGAGACCCGGAACCCTGACATGCGGCGGATTCTGCTAATTGCGCTGCTCGCCCTGACCTTGCCGTTGGGCGCGCGAGCCGACTATCTGGATGCGGTGGAGCTGATCAACCGCGGCGACTATGCGGCCGCCTATGCGCTTTTGCTGCCGCTGGCCGAGGCCGGCGATGCCAACGCGCAGTTCCACCTCGCCTTCATGTACGACTACGGCCAGGGCGTTGAGCAGGACGACGCCCAAGCGGCCGCGTGGTACCGCCGGGCCGCCGAGCAGGACTTGGCGGTCGCCCAATTCACCTTGGCCGGCATGTACGACATCGGCAAAGGCGTCGAGAAGGACCCGCGCGAGGCCTATCGCTGGTACTGGGAGGCGGCCCGCAACCTGGCGCCGAGCGAGGTGCGCGATTCGATCCTCGCCCGCCTCGCCGAGATCGAAGCCGAACTTCCGGCCGAGGCGCGCGCGGGTCTGGAGAGCGAGACGCAAGAGGTGGTAGCCCCGCAAGCGACGGGCGATCCGGAGTCCTCGGAGCCGGCACCGCCGGTGGCGGAGACCGAGCCCGTCGTGCCGGAAGAGGCGCCAGCGTTCGGCGACGCCTTGGCCGGCCTCTCGGATGCGCTCAGCGACGACCAGATGATGCCCGCTGCGCCGCTTCCCGAGGCGCCGCGCTGGTATCTGCTGGCGTCCCGGCCCGACAGGGGCCTTGCCGAGACCCGCGTCGCCCCCGTCGCTCAGCCAGCCGCCGGCCCGCTGCCGGAGGCACCCCCCTTGGATCGCCTGCCCCAGCCCGAGGCGGCTTCGCCGGATCCGGCGCAGGAAGAGGAGGTCGCGCCGCTGGCCAAAGCGGAGCCCGAGCCGGCTCCGGAACCCCCGGAAGAAGATCCACCGGCGCCGCCCCGAACCCTCGATCCCACTGCCGTGGAAAACCTGGAGATCCTCACCGAATGGCAGAGTCAGCTCGAGGAGATCGTCTCCCACGTCACCACGCCGAGTGCGGCGATCCATGGCTGGGCCAAGGTCGACGCGTGGGAAGCGGCGGTGCGGCCCGGGCTGCGCTCACGCCTCGGTCCGGAGGCGCTGACGCGCTTGGAAGGCCTTTCGCGGGACAACACCATCCTGGGCGACCCCTACGGCAACTTCCAGCGCATCACGCAGGCCTACTTGGATTACCTGGTCGCCCTGCAGGCCGAGATCGCCGGGAGCGTGGCCGAGCGCTAGTGGTTCAATTCCGACACTTGAGTCCGATGAAATTGGATCAAGTGTCGACCAGAATTGAACCCAAACAAAAAGTTACCTAGTGGGGCGGCCCGGCATTCCGGGATCGGAATGTCGGAGTCGTACCACTAGTGTGACGGTTCCACGCCGTAGTCGCGCCGTGCCGCTTCCGGCGATATCAGCTCATCGCGCAGATCGGCGGCGAGCGCCGCGGGATCACGCTGCTTGGGATCTCCGAGCCCACCGCCACCGGGCAT
>JAKSDN010000690.1 GCA_022360075.1 Kiloniellales bacterium
GATTATGACAACACCGTCGATGTCGACATCGCCAAGGACATCGATGTCAGCAAGGACATGGACTACAACGGCGTCGTCAACATCACCGGCAACATCAACGTCGCCGAGGCCGCGCTTTCGACCGTCGACAACAAGCAGATCGTCGACGACAACTTCGTCGATCTCACCAGCAGCGGCGAGCTCAACAATCTTGCCATCATCGACGGCACCGTGCTCGGCGGCGCCGCCGGTAACATCGGGGTCAACGTCGCGGTCGGCGACAACCAGCTGCAAGAGAACGTGGCCGTTCTCTCCGCGATCGGCACGACCGCCGGCGCCGGCTCGTCCGATGCCGAGGCCTTCAGTGTCCAGAAGAGCCTGAACAACGAGTTCGACAGCGAAGAAGGCGACGTGTTCAACAACACGCAGCTTCTCGGTGACGTGCTCGCGGCTGCCGATGGTAACATCGGCCTGAACGCGGCAACCGGCGCCTACAACGGGCAGAAGAACGCCCTGGCGATCGCCGCGGTGACCGGTGCGGCCACCTTGTCGGAGGCCACGGCCGCGGTGCTGCAGCAGACCACCTTCAACGACACCCTGCACAACGACACCTCCAACGAGGTCAAGCTGCAGGGCAACGTCGCCAATGCGGCCACGGGCAACATCGGCCTGAACCTGGCGGCGGGCACGAACAACCTCCAGCAGAACACGCTGGCGATCTCGTCCGTGCAGTAAGTTCGGTCCCGACGTCGCGGGCAGCGCGGGAGACAGGACGTCCCCTCCGCTCGAGCGACGGATGACCACAGGGGCCCCGGCCATCTTGTCCGGGGCCCTTCTTCTTTTCGACAAAACCCGCCGAAATCGCCTGAGCCGCTCTCAGACGGCATCCGAACGGCTTTGTCCTGCTGCGTTACAGGCCGTTCCGGTCCGTCCGAATCGCGAATAATCGAGAGCAAGCAAGGCGTTCCCGCCATTCGCCGGCGGCGGCTGTAACGGGCCCGGACAGGCTTACGGGTTGGTCGGCCCTGTCCCGCCTCATTCTTCGTGTGTGATCAAGGATTTAAGGAGATGGCACGGCTCTTGCTAACATGGTTAACGAGGCGGGAAGTCGGATACGGCGAGGGCCCACGTGCGTCAAGATCCGAGACCCCGCCAGAACTGGACCATTTCTCTCGGGAGTTCCGGATAATGAAACTGAGACACAGCTTGGTGGCTCTGGCGGGGGTCGCCGCGGTCGCTCTGATCGCGGGTCCGGCCTACGCGCAGACCGTCACCAGCACCGTAAGCCTGAACAAGACCTACGACGAAGACGTGGACGTCGATTATGACAACACCGTCGATGTCGACATCGCCAAGGACATCGATGTCAGCAAGGACATGGACTACAACGGCGTCGTCAACATCACCGGCAACATCAACGTCGCC
>JAKSDN010001079.1 GCA_022360075.1 Kiloniellales bacterium
CAGGCACGCAGGCCCGCGCCTGGCGCTCTGCAACGATAAGGTGCCGGATGTGATCACGCGCCCCATCGTCATCATCAACGGTGTCGTTCGGGACAGCGCCGATGCGCATGTTTCCATAGCCGACGCGGCCTTTTCTCTTGGCGAGGGAATTCTCGAAACGATGCTGGCCGTTGACGGGCGGATCGTCAGAGAGGCAGGGCACCACGCTCGCGCCGAGCGCGGACTGCAACTCTTGGGAATCGACGGTTTCGACTGGGGCACGGTCGCGCGCAAGGTAGCGGATGTCACTGGTCACGCTCAATCAGGCTGCGCCCTTCCCTGAGAGAATGATCGCGACCGTCATCGACTGGCCTAGCCCGCATTTCTCACTCCCACCATGGTCTGCGTCGCGCGCAGGCGCCCGCTCCGCCAGGAGCGGGCCGAAAAGCGTAGCGGGGCCTACGGTTGAGGCCCGCGACGCCGCGGGCGGGCGCCTGCGCGCGACCCTTCGGGCGGCGCCGTGCAGGGGTTGAGAAATGCGGGCTAGGCGCAGCGGGGGCGGTTGGCACGTCGAGTTCAAGTCGCTGGGCTACGCCAATGAGCGCTATGCGAGAAAACGGGCGGAAGCCGCCGGCTGCGACATCGCCATAATGCTGTCTGAACAGAGCTTCGTTGCTTGCGCTCTCGGGCCTTGGGCTCTTTCCACTGACCGAGATCAAGTGGATTTGGCGGGCTTCGGATGATCCACACGTGAAGGGGCAGATTGATCGGCTCCGTAACGCAATCGATACCACCTCAGTTGGCTCCAGCGGGTAGGCGCGCCCGAACGGCACCCAATGCCGCAACCAGCGCCCCCGACATATAGATGAGCAAACCCGCGAGTGTCGCCGGCGCATAGGCCACGCGCCCTTCGACCATCTGCAATCCAAAGACGATCACCGGACCGAGCGCGGTCACCGCCGCGATCGTCATGGCCGGTAGCAGCGGTGGTCTGGAGCTTTGACTCGCATTTGCGGCCTATCGTCTAGCTCGCACGATGCTTGGCTCGCGCGATGAACTGCGAGATGATCTTGTTGGCGCGGGCAACATCGCGCTCATAGATGAAAAGATGGTCGGCATGGACCGCGCATTGCGGTCCAGCTTTGACGCCTGCGCGATTCAGTTCCAAGAGCAGCGGTTGAAGGAAGCCAACGACATCGAACGGCAGTTCGCCGTCGGTCGAGATCATCTTGAACGGGCCGACGGCCTGACGAGAGATCTCCGCCATCTCGTGCCGTTGGAAAACCGCCTCGTCGACGATGGCGGTCAGCCCGGCCTCATCGCGCAGTATGCAGCAATAGCTTTGGACATTTGCGGCCAAGAGCTCGCCGACGAGTGACAGATGCCGTAGATCCAAATCGGCCATCCAATAGCGTTCATGCCAGGTCTTCGTCGCCATCGAGGCCCACACGTTCATCGGGTCGATTGCCATGGCGTTCTCCTCCGTTGCGCTCGCTGGCGACGGACGTCCCTTCGTCACATCGACAGAAGCTGCGTCCACAAGGCCGCCACCGCCATGCCGGCGACCATGGCCCAGGTGGCGTTCGCCGAGCGCAGCATCACGAGCACAGCCAGAGCAACGGCCGCGGCTTCGCGAAAACCGTTCTGCGCCAGGATCGAAGCGACAAGCGCGGCGATTACGGCGACCGATAGCCCGTCCAGAAAGCGCTCGACTCTTGCCGAAGCGTCGACATGGCTCATCAGGAACGATCCCGCCAGGCGGCTGGCCAGAGTCACGCCTGCAATGATTGCGATTGCGGTCCAGACGGTCAGATCATCGATCATGGACGACCATCGCGACGAGGCCACCGACAAGCGCCGCCAAAATGACGTTCCACCCCGCCGGCATCCATGGGAGGGACATGACGGCGATGGCGGCGGACACGAGTGCGGGCAGGATCATCACCTTGTTGCGGCACTGCCCTGCGACCACGGCCGCAAAGAAGCAGGCCATGACGACGTCGACACCGACGCGGGCGGGATCGCCGATCAGGCTCCCGGCCGCCGCGCCGACCGCCGTTCCGATGATCCAGTTCACCCACAGGATCAATCCGCCGCCCAGCAGGATGCCGATATCGCGCTCGCCCGCTTTGAACGCCGGTTGACTGTCCGCGAAATTGGGATCGCTGAGAAGGGCAAGGACCACAATCCGCTGGCCGATCGACAGCTTGTTGATCCAGGGCGAAAGCGCCGCCCCCATGATGATGTGCCGCGCGTTCAGGGCGAGAACGACGAGCGCCAGCGATCCGAACGCGATGGGCCCGGGCCAGAAGTCCAAAGCGGCGAACTGGGCCGCGCCCGAAAAGACCAGAACGCTCATGGCGACGGCCTGGACAAGCGTCAATCCGGCCTCGATGGCCGCAGCGCCGAACGCGATGCCGAACGGCACCACGAAAACCGCGATCGGAAAGATGCGGCGGATGCCCCGCGCGACGCCATCCATGGTCAGAACCACGCCCGCGTCATCGGGCCGGTTCGGTGTTGGGGACGTTACAACCATTTTACAGGTTAGTCAGATCGCGCCATTGCCTGTCAACCGTTACAGGGGTTAGAGTGGCGATATGACCTATCGTGACGGCCATCCCGTCAGGCCGGTCGGCGGCCGCCTGGCACTGGACTTTCTCAACACGGCGGATTGGGCGTCCGACGGCACTGTCGTGCACGAAAAGATCGCGGAACTTGCCGACCTCGATGTCTGGCTGCGCGCGGTGGGCTTGCCGGAAGCGGCGCGGCCCGGCTCCCTTGAAGCGGTCCATCACTTCCGCCGCGATCTGCGGCGTGTGTTTCGCGCTGAGGCGGATGCGCGGCTTTCCGGCCTCCAGGCGCCGCTCCGTGCTATCGATCTTGGCGAAACGGCCTCTCTCGATGATCTGGCGCGCCAGCCGGCCCTGGGGCTCATCGCGATGTCGGCTGTGTCGATCCTCGGCGATCGGCGCGAAAGGGACCGGATCAAGACATGTCCCGGCATCGATTGCGGCTGGATGTTCATCGATGAGACGAAGAACCGCCGGCGCAAATGGTGCCTCATGGAGACCTGTGGTAACCGCGCCAAGGCAGCCCGACATTATCAGCGTATCAGCGGAAGGGCGGGAACCGCATGATCTTGAGAAGGCGAGCGCGATGATCGGATACACCATGGTTGGGACCCAAAATCTGGACCGGTCGCTGCGTTTCTACGACCCGATTTTCAGCGCCATGGGATGGGATGAATGCTGGCGTGACGCGCAATCGGCGTCGTGGGGTAACAAAGATGACGAGGCCGCGCCGCGCTTTTTTGCGGGCTATCCGTTCGACGGGCAGCCGGCGAGCGTCGGCAACGGGGCGATGACGGCCTTTCTGGTGGCCGATCCGGCGACGATCGATCGCCTGTTCGCAATCGCCATGGAGCGCGGCGGCTCCAGCGAAGGAGAACCCGGCCTCCGTCCGCAATATGGAAAAGGCTTCTACGGCGCCTATGTCCGCGATCCCGACGGCAACAAGCTCGCCTTTGTCTGCTATGATGCGAAACCGACCGAGTAGCGCGGGCAGTCTGGCTGCCATCGCTTAACGGTCGTCGGCGGCCCCGGTTTCGCACTCATAGGCAATGGTTTCCTCAAGGGCGCGTTGCAGCGAAACCGGGACCTCGAATCCCAGGACGTCGCGCAGCTTTTGCCCGGTCACGGCAAGCGGCACGCCAAGATCGAGCGCGGCAACGCCGTCACCGCCGGGGAACGGTGCGTCGGCCGCCTCAACCACATGGCCCCGCCAGCCCGAATGGTCTCGAAAGCGCTCAAGCCAAACGCGGTGCGGCACCGGGTGGGTGTCGGTGACATTGAAGGTTCGCCGATACGCTGCCGAATGAGCGGCCGTCGCGGCGATGGCGGCGGCGATATTGTCGACAAAGCCATAGGTGCTCGTCCAGTCAAGCCAGCGCGGGGGCAGATCAAGCTGCTCCGCTTCCGCCAGCATCGGCCCGATCGCCCAGCGGAAGCGATGTTGCCTGTCGGCCGGGCCGAACACCATCGGCAGGCGCAATACCGTCCATGGGATCGTCAGGCCGCGCGCCAGGTTTTCGATCGGGATCTTGTCGTAGTGATCGAGCCAGGCATCGGCTGCGTCCGGTGCACGCGGCGGGTCCGCGCGATAGGGGTAGAGGCGGGTTCGGAGCGGCGCGTCCTCGTCGAGCAGGGCGGCGTCAGCGCGCGCGTCCTCGATGCGATGGAGCAGGCCGTAGTTCCGATAGACGTCCAACGAACTGAGCAGGACATACTGGCCGATGGTCCCGTCGATCTGCGACAGAAGGCGCTGCGTATCGGCCGTCGTGTAGGCGACCACATCCATCAGGACATCGATGCCGTGCTCGGCGATGACCTGCCGAACCGAAGCGGCATCGCTTCTGTCTGCATGGACTCCAAGGGTCCCGCCACGTTCGCGGGTCCAGCCATGGCGCGACGCACAGACGACGGTCAGCCCACGCTCCGCCAGGGCACGGGCCGTCGCGTTGCCGATCATGCCGCCGCAGCCAAGAACGAGAACCTTCATGGGCGTGTCTCGATATCCCGTTTCGTCGATGTTTGCCCGGGACAATTAAGGCTCGACCTGCCGGCCCGTTCTGCTTCGAGCGCAGGTCGCGGTAACGAAGCCGCGCTCTGGACCAGGCCTGACGCCACGGTCACACTGAACCCTTGCGTTCAATCACGAGGATGCGCGCCTCTCCCACCGGGTGGGCAACATGTTCGTCTCCTTCGAAAGCGATGAACATGTCTTTTGGTTCGAGCCGGGCGACCTTCTCGTTCCCCGCTTCGCGGAAATGCATATCGACGGTTCCATCAAGGACGACGAAGACTTCCACGCCGTCGTTTCGATGCCACCTGTAGGGTTCATCGGTCCAGTGCAACCGGACGGTAGCTCCGTCGATCTCCGCAAGATCGAGGGCACCCCAAGCTCCATCAGCTCGAAACGATTCTACATCACTTACGATCCTCGGCATGAAGCGCCTCCAAAACGCGGTTTTCTGACAAGGGAATCTGTACCGATGGGGCGTGAACGTCTTTGGTGGACGCTTCGGTACGACAGCGTGTTCGGCGCTAAAGATCGTGAAGCTATGGCACTTGGGCAGGGCACAGCGAGATGCATCGAAGTTCGTGGGATCAGCGATTTGAATAAGCTGATCGGCAAGGGAATCGAGCACGTCTGATCCGCGGAATCCGCTCGGCGTTCCGGTCTGCGGCGCCTCCTGCCCACCGCCAAGGTTCATCGCCGGCTCGAAGTCCTGCGGCGATGCCTATTGTGGGCGATGGAGTGCAAGCGACGGGTCTCCAGAACAGCGCTGTCAAACCCGCTTGCTGCGATGGAGCCGCACAGATCGACCCACGCGCAACCGGCGCAGGCGGAACGGATAGTACCGGAGGCGAACGCCGTGCGCAGGCGGCTGGCAAGATCTTCGTCCAGAACCAGATGCGCGCCGGTTCGGACGTCAAGGCCGAGCAGGTCGTCGAGATCGCGTGCCGCCGCCCGATCCCGCTCGACAACGCTGGGGCGATGACAGTGTGGATCGGGCCCATCGAGAAGCGGCGCGCAGATATCGTCAGGTCCCGCGACGATCTCGACCGCTTCGCCCGCGCCAAGCCGCCCCGCGATCCGCGTCATATTGGCGGTGAAATCAGGGCTGTAGCCCTTGCCGACATAGGTCAGCACGCAAAGCAGATGATGCGGGCGCAGGCGCAGAGTCATCCGTTGGCGCGTTTCGTCTTGCGCGTCATCAGCCTGAGCGTGACCGCCCCCAGCGCGGCCTTCAGGACCGCGCCGATCAGGAACGGGACGATGCCGGCCATGACGGCCTGCTGGACGCCGATGAGCACCGCCAGCCACGCCGCACCGAGCACGAGACATAGCGCATTGCTGATCAGCATGCCGGCAAACGCGAGGAAGGGCCGGTGCCCGTTCCAGCCGCGCTCGGCTAGCCAGCCCATCGCCATGCCGGCGACTGGGAAGGCGAAGAGGTAGCCGGCAGTGGGGCCGACAAAGTGATGGGCGCCCGCCGCGCCGCCCGCCAGAACCGGCAACCCAATCGCCCCTTGGATCAGCCATGTCACGATCGTGATGCCGCCGAGCCGCCAGCCATAGAGTGCCCCCACCAGCGCGACGGCGAAGGTCTGCATGGTCACCGGCACCGGCACCATCGGCACTTCGATGAAGGAGGACAGCGTCAGAAAGAGGCTACCGAGGGTCACCGCGGCGAGTTTCCAGCTCAAGGGGCGGTTTTGCAGATCGATCGGGCTGAAGCCGGGTTTCAGGGTTGCCGTCGAGGCGGTCATGGGTGGGTCCTTTCCAAAATTATAGATAATTTAGAGATTCTATCGCTAAAGGAATCCACACTTGGACGCGCGTTGCAAGGGCGCAGGGGGTGCGGATCATCGTGGCGGACGGGTTGGAGTGGGAGCACCGGGCCTTGCCGGCGCGGAGAGAACTGCGTCGATCAGCGCGCCATGCGGGCGTGGGCGTGCCGCTTCGGTGCGTGGTCAATCGACCGGACATGTCGGGCAAGTATGGCTGCCGCATCCTCCGCATCGCCGGCACGCAGGGCGGTGAGAATGGCGCGATGATCGCGGTCGGTCGGCGTTTCCCATTCGGCGCGCCAGCCGGAGAACAGGAACCGGGCGCTGGCCGTGTGCAGATCGTCGATGGCACGCAGCAGCCTTGGCATGCCGCAAGGCGCCAGGATCAGGCGATGGAAACGGCGATTGGCCTCTTCCCAGGCATGGACATCTTGGGCGCGGTCGCTGGCGAGGTTGGCTTGTTCGGCCTCGTCGAGAATGGCCTTGGTCAGGTGCGGTGCGGCATTGCGCAGGGCGAGCGCTTCGAGCGCTGCACGCATTTCGGCGACCTCGCGCACCTCGTCCGGCGTGAAACCGGCGACGCGCACGCCCCGCCTTGGTTCGCTTTCGACCAGTCCCTGGGTTTCGAGGCGCCGGAAGGCCTCGCGCACCGGCACATGGCTTGCGCCGAACTCCTCGGCGATATGATCCTGACGCAGCCGCGCCCCGGCCTCGATCCGGCCGGAGATGATGCGGGCGGCCAGTTCGCGGCTGATCCTGACGGCAAGGGGTTCGTCTTTCGCGATCGACATGAAATTATAGATAATCCGCCCGTGGCCCGCCGTCGAGTGCGGCCGATGGTTCAAACCAGTGGATTGTGAAAAGCAGGATCTGGTCTGGGTCAGGCTAAGGTTTCGGCGCTTTCTCACGCTGCGGCAGGGCGAGGATGCCGGCGCCGGCGATGACGACAATGCCGGCAAGAGACAGGAAATCCGGCCGCTCGGCGAAGAACAGAACCGCCCAGATCAGGCTGAAGACCAGATAGCTGTAATCCAGCGCGGCCACCATTGCCGGCGGGCCATTCTGGTAGGCAATCGCCGCGCCGACGCTGCCGATCAGGGTTGCCACGGCCAGAGCGACAGTGATGCCAATGAGTGTCACGTTCAAGGACTGCCATGGCCTGAAGACGAATGATCCGTCGCGACCGGAGAACAGTCCGAGGATCATCCCGGCTATGATGAACGCGACATTGAGCGCCAGCGCGAGCGCGAACGGATCCGCGTCGCGGCATTTCGCCCAGGTCAGCACCATCGCGCAGGCGTAGAGAAAGGCCGCAAGCAGCGGCAGCAGGGTAGCGATCTGAAACCCGGAGGTGTCCGGCCGAAGCACGAGAATAACGCCGCCGAACCCGAGCGCGATCGCAAGCAGCGCGCGCGGCGCCGGCCAGCGGCAGGCAAGAAGCGCGGCGATGGCGGTGATCAGGATCGGGGCGGTGTAATAGGTCGCAGCGGCCAGCGATAGCGGCATGAGCGGCAAGGCCATGTAGTAGCTGAGCCACATGAGCACCAGCAATACGCTCCGGACCAAGACCCAGAAGATCGAGCCGAACGCGATCGGGCCGCGCCGCCGTGCAAGCCACAAGAGGACCGGTAGAGCCATCGCCGAGCGCAACACAAACATCTGCCAGAGCGGGAGAGACAGGCTCGTCGCCTTGATGACGGCATCACCCAAAGACAGAGCCAGGACGGCGGTGACGATGGCGAGCGCGGCCCGTCCGGTGCGATAGGTTGGGGATGCGTCGGTCACGTTTGCCTGGTCTTCCGGCCTGAGTGGGCACGCGGACGCGGATCGCATGATCGCGCCGTGAAACAGGACGCGCGCGAGCGTCCGCGAAGCCAGGAAAATCATGTATCACTGAGGAAGAAAAACGAATTCCTGGTCGTTTTGCATGAGGTGTAGTTATGGATAGTCCGACCCACGCCTTGCCGCCGCTATCCCGTTTGAAGCCGTTCGAGGCCGCCGCGCGCCATGAGAGCTTCACACTGGCGGCCGCGGAACTGGGGATGACCCAAACGGCGGTGAGCAAGCAGATCGGGCAGTTGGAGCGCGACCTCGGGACCACGCTCTTTGAGCGCCGGAACCGAGCGGTGTTTCTGACCGACGAAGGGCGGAGGTTCGGGCGGGTGGTGAGCGCGGCCCTCGCCGACATTGCCGCCGAGGTCGACTATTTGCGCGGAGACCGGCGTTCGGAGGAGCTGATCCTCCACTGCCAGCTCTGCGAGGCGTTTTACTGGCTGATGCCCAGGCTTGCCCGCTTCCACGAGCGTCATCCCGGCACGGAGCTTCGCGTCGTCACGGCGCTCAAGCCGCTGACGGAAGCGGCGGAGCAGTTCGATGTGGCGATCCAGACCACCGGCCGACCTTCGGGGACGGCCCGGCTGGCGTTCACCGCCTCCGACGAGATCTTCCCGGTCTGTGCGCCCGCATTGCTTGGAGAGGCGGATTTGCCGCTGCCTCCCGCCGCACTCGCCGCGCACCCCCTTTTGTCGCATCGGGTCGTCCCGCAGGAATGGATGGACTGGCCGGATTGGTTCGAGGCCGTCGGCATCGGCATTCCCGCCGGCCATCGCCTCATCGGCTTCGACAGCTTCCCGCTGGTGCTTCAGGCGGCCGTGGCCGGACGTGGGATCGCCTTGGGCTGGCGACGCACGGTGCAGGGCATGATCGACGAGGGCAAACTGATCCGCCCCTGCGCCGAATCCGTGGCGCGCCCGACCGAGATCGCGATCTATCGCGGCCCAGGGCGTGGCCTGCACCCGAAAACCGACACGCTGGTGACCTGGCTCGCAGATGAGCTTTCGGACTGAAACAGGCGCCTTCTGGCAGGATCGCAGGCTGCTATCCGGTGATCCAGAGGAAACCTCGGTTTGGGAACGATGGCGCGTGCACCAACACGCGGGTGGCCGCGCACCGCTTGAGCGACCACCCGGCCCGTTCTCTAAGCGGCCTCCAGCAGCTTCTTGGCGCGGGTCTCCATGGCGAGGCGGGCGTCCTGTTGCGGCTTGGACCGCGCAACGGCGGTGATGCCCTGGACGAAGTCGAACACGCTCTCGGGCGGCCGGCCTTCTTCGACGAGGACGGTCTCGACGATCTTGCCGGTCTCGGCCTTGGAGAAGCCGCGCTTCCTCAGGAAGTCGGTGCGGTCGTCGTCGCTGCGGGCGACGATGCGCTCGCGCGCCGCACGGATGCCCTGGATGAAAGGTTGTGGTGAGGAGTCCGCGAAGCTGGCCAAGGCCGGGGCCGCCTCATGCGCGAAGCGGTTCGCGGCGTATTTGGAATGCCGGATGCTGATCTCCTGGAAGTCCTCGACGCCCCAGAGATTGCGGTTCTGGCAGACGGCTCGGAGATAGAAGCTGGCGATGCCGAGCGTATTCGCGCCCACCTCGGAGTTCCAGCAATAGAGACCGCGGCAATTAGAGGTCGGGCGAGCCGTCTGGCAGCGTTCCCGCCTCGATCGGGTTCAGATCGTCGACCAGGAAGAGGAGGTTGTCATTGGCTTTGATGCTGATGAGGAAACCTATGTTCGGTTCCCGGTCGAACTGCCCGACGGCAGTTTTGATACAGTAGAGGACCTTTGCGATCTCGCCGATTGCCTTGCCTGATCCGAGCGGAGTC
>JAKSDN010001482.1 GCA_022360075.1 Kiloniellales bacterium
ACCGATGGCAAAGCCGATCGTAGTCGCGGTGTAGGGCAGGGAAGCGCCGCTGCGATCGACCCCGAACTCCGCCTCGATCGTCGGCAGCACGACCACGACCGACCAGAGCCCGACCCCGCCGATCGTGCTCACCGCCAAGGACGCCGCCAGCCGACCCCAGGCGTAGCGGCTGTCGAGCCCGTCGCTTTCCGGCAAGGCTTGGCGCGTGGTCATGACGGCGCGGCGAACCTCTCTCGAACTGAGCGCAACTCAAAGCCTCGCCGACGATTGCGGCTGACTGGACCGAAGGCCTCGGTCGGAACGGGTTTGGGTTAGGAAGGCCTTTAACTCTGGACCCAATACCGAGGCAAAGGCAAGGCGTCCTAAATCACCTTCTCGTAGAACAGGCTCAGCGCGATCGCGCGCGCCGGCATGTCGAAATAGGGACCGAACTCTCTGCGTGGACGGAAACCGGTGCGTTCGTAGAACCGGATCGCCGCATGCTGATAGCGGCCGGTTTCCAGGCGGAGGCAAGCCAAGCCGGCGTCGCGCGCTTCGGCCTCGATCCT
This sequence comes from Kiloniellales bacterium, assembly GCA_022360075.1. The sequence continues at coordinate 549 of JAKSDN010001482.1, forward strand.
AGCGAGCAGGGCCTCCGCGACGCCGCGCCCGCGCGCCGACTCTCGGGCGTACATGCGCTTGACCTCGGCGTAGTCCTTGAGCAGAGCGACGCCACCGCAGCCGGCGGCGGTCCCGTCCAGACGCGCCACGAAGAAGCGGACATGCGGTGCGAAGAGCTCTTCGATCGAAAGGCCGTGCTGCTGGTCGTCGGCATAGGGGCCATCGAGGGCCGCGTTCAGCTCTTCCAGAAGCGCTTTGATATCCGGGGTCGCCGATCCGGCCCTTTCGACTTTGATGTGCATCGCCCTGTCCCGAGACAATCCTAACGGGTGTGACAGTTATCCCCTCCCTGTCGGTCGTTCAAGTGCGACTTCGCCGGGTACCGGGTTTGTCGTCGCACCGCCGATGCGCTATTCGATGTCTCGGGCCCGGGATACTGGTGCCTGATGATCGAAGGTTGGCGGAGACCTGGAATACCAGACTGCGTCCTTCGAGACGCCCGCTGTCGCGGGCTCCTCAGGATGAGGACATATGATGATGCCATCCTCGGTTGACCTCATCCTGAGGAGCATCCGAAGGATGCGTCTCGAAGGACGCAGGGTGGATCCGCAGCCCTCCAATTGGTCCAAATCTCATTGGCTCTCAAACTCTCAGGAGTGCCGCCATGACCTACGCCTTTTCCGACATCCTCGCCGCCGTGCCGGCGATGACGCCCTTCGTCGGGCCGGAGACGCTGGAGCGTCGCCGCGGGGCGCCCTTCGCATATCGGATCGGCGCCAACGAGAGCGCCTTCGGCGTCTCGCCCAAGGCGCGCGAAGCCATGGCGGCGGAGCTGGAAAGGGTCAATTGGTACTGCGATCCGGAGCACTTCGATCTGCGTGAGAGGCTCGCCGCCGAGCTCGGCGTCACGCGCCGGAACATCGTGATCGGCGAGGGAATCGACGGCCTCCTGGGCGTGATCGTTCGCGCCTTCACCAACCCGGGCGACGCGATCGTGACCTCGGCCGGGGCCTATCCGACCTTCAACTACCATGTCACCGGCTACGGCGGCCGGCTGGTCTTCGTGCCCTACCGCGACGACTGCCACAACGACGTCGAGGCCCTGCTCGTGGCGGCGCGGCGCGAGCGCGCAAAGCTGCTGTTCCTGGCCAATCCGGACAACCCGACCGGCACGCTTCTGCCGCGCGCCGCGATCGAGCAGGCGTTGGCCGGCCTGCCCGAAGGTTGCCTGCTGGTGCTCGACGAGGCCTACGCCGATTTCGTGCCGGCCGAGGAACTCCTGCCCATGGATGTGGAGGACGCGCGCCTGATCCGCCTGCGCACCTTTTCCAAGGCCCACGGCATGGCCGGCCTGCGGGTCGGCTACGGCATCGCCGCGGAAGACCTGATCGCCGCCTTCGACAAGATCCGGCTGCACTTCGGCGTCGGTCGACTGGCACAGATCGCCGCGGCCGCCTCGCTCGACGATCCGGACTTCGCGGCGAGCGTCGTGCAGCGGGTCGCCGAGGGGCGCGAGGACTACGCCGCGCTCGGCCGCGACCTCAACCTCGCGACCATCAAGTCTCATACCAACTTCGTCGCCTTCGACCTTGAGAGCGCGGAGGCGTCGGAGCGTATGGTCGCGCTGCTCGACGAACGCGGCGTCTTCGTGCGCCGCCCGGGCGTCGCCCCGCTCAGCCGTTTCGTGCGCGTGACCGTCGGCACGCCCGAGGAGCGCTCCGGCTTCGCCGCGGCCTTTCGCGATGCGCTGGGGACGTTGCGGGGTGGGGCTTAGTGTCATGTGTCTTGCTGTCGGATATCGAGCGATCCTCACCCTTCGACAGGCTCAGGATGAGGGGATGGACTTGTGATTTGCCGCTAGCCGCTCATGCTGAGCTTGTCGAAGCGTGAGGATAGAACCGCCGGTGGCCGCCGGACCGGACCGCCACTACACAAGTAGGAACTGACATGTTCTACGAGACCCGCAGCAACGACCACGGCCTGCCGCACGATCCCTTCAAGAGCTGTGTGGCGCCGCGGCCGATCGGCTGGATCACGACGCTCGATACCGAGGGCCGGGTCAACCTGGCGCCCTACAGCTTCTTCAACGGCGTCGCCTCCGACCCGCCGATGGTCATGTTCGCCAACAACGCGCCGGCCGCACGCCCGGCCAAGGACAGCCTGGCCAACTGTGAGGCGACCGGCGAGTTCGTCTGCAACATCGCGACCTGGGATCTGCGCGAGGCCATGAACCGCACCAGCGCGCCGGTACCGGCCGGCACCGACGAGATGACGCTCGCCGGCCTTGAGGCCGTGCCCGCGCGCCTGGTCAAGCCGCCGCGGGTCAAGGCCGCGCCAATTCACCTCGAGTGCCTCTATCATCAGACCGTAGAGCTGCCCTGTGATGCGCCCGGCGGCCGCAATGCCATGGTGCTCGGCCGCGTGGTCGGGGTCCACATCGACGAGGCGGTGTTGACCGACGGCCTGGTCGATCCGACCAAGTTCAAGCCGATCGCCCGGCTCGGCTATATGGACTACACCTTGGTCGAGACCGTCTTTACCATGCACCGGCCGAGCGCATGAGGCCGGGACGGCGGCGATCCGCTTTCGGAACCCTTAGGCACGAAGCTATTTCTCCGACTGGAGTGCGTCGGCCGCGTCCTTCTCGGTCACGATTTCGCTGTCAACACGTCGCTGCCGGAGCGTTTCCCGTAGCAGCGCAACAGACCAGCGGATCAAGGTAGCAACGAACACGGCGGCGAAGACCGCCCAAAATAGCACTTGTCCGCCCGGCCGCTCTCCGGTGAAGTCCACCCCCATGACCAAAGCTTCATACAAAACCCACCAGAACGCCTCACGAGAGAACACACTGTCGATCACCGCAGCCCAGGCGAAAAGCTCACCCCAACGGGCCTCGAAGAAGTCGAGGACTTCGAGCGTTGCCTTTCTATACGGGCCGGTCCCTGTGCTGTTGATTGGCGCCGGCCTCTTTGCGGATTTGGTCCGGACCGAGGCATGGGGACGATTGCCGTCGGCGTCTGCAAGCGAGACGCGCTGGTGCCAGGCGTAGGCGGCAAGAAAGCTCACCGCCAGGACCAAGCATGGCAGAACAGATTCTCTTGCGAACGTGAAGCCTGCAGGTCCCAGAAGCGCTTGGCCTCCGGACCAAGTGGTAAACCAAGCGAACCAAGCGATTAAGAGCCAGCCAAGAGGCGTGATCGAGGCAAGAATTGGCGCGATGCCCAGTCCAATGCGGGATCGTTGTACTCGGGTCCCTCGGGTCGAGAATAGTCTCGTCACTATCCCCAGAAGCACGGCCACCAAAGCAGCCACAAGGCAGATAAGGAGGAATCGGAACAGCGGATCCAGAATAAACGATGAAGCGGGCATGGCCGATTCGTCCCAGGGTAGCGTGCCCCATTCGAGGCTCACGATCTGACTGAGAAACTGGCTGAATTGAGCGATCACAGTGCCCGGTTGGTCCTGGGCGGGAATCCAAACCAGAAACCGAAGCAGGACAAGTACCGAAAGGACAGCAATCCAAAGAGCCGTGTGCTTGATGAGGGCTTTCGCTCGATACACGTTCTGGATTGCTCCGAAGTTTGAGCCTCGATTGTAACACGGCGCACCAACGCGATAGCATTCAGGGCGACGAGCCAATCCTAACGAAGGCCTGATAGACCCCACCAAGTTCAATCTGATCGCCCGGCTCAGTTGGTTGGCTTTCACCTTCGTCGAGGCGGTCTCAACCACGAACCGGCCGAGCGCGTGAGGCTGGCTCGGCAAGCAGACAGGGAAATGCCGTGAGCGAAGAAATCAGCATCGAGTTCACCCGCTTCTCGGCCTTCTACAGCCCGCTGATCGCGACCATCGCCGGCGGTTTTCTCGAAGAGGAGGGCTTGAAGCCCAAGCACGCCGTGGCGCCGCCCAACAAGTCGGCGATCGCGGCCCTGCTCGACGGCTCGGCCCATGTCGTACAGTCGGCGCTGTCGCAGGGCTTCGGGCCGCTCGAGCGCGGCGAGACACCGCCGGTCGTCCACTTCGCCCAGATCAACGAGATGGACGGCTTCTTCATCGCCGGCCGGCGGTCCGATCCGGATTTCACCTGGAATAAGCTGACGAGTGGAAAGGTGCTGGTCGACCACGGCGGCCAGCCGCTCGCCATGTTCAAGTACGCCTGCCTGAAACGCGGCGTCGACTTCGCCGCGATCGACGCGGTCGATGCCGGCGACGTCCAGGCCATGGACGCGGCCTTTCGCGCGGGCGAGGGCGACTACATCCATCAGCAGGGCCCGGCGCCGCAGCAGCTCGAGCATGACGGCGTCGGCCATGTCCTGGCCTCGGTCGGCGAGGCGATCGGGCCCTGCGGCTTCTCCAGCCTGGCCGCGACCCGGGAGTGGCTCGATACGAACATGGCCCGGGCCTTCATGCGCGCCTACCGCAAGGCGCGACGCTGGCTGACCGAAGTCCCGGCCGGCGAGGTCGCCGCGCTGGAGGCGCGTTTCTTCCCGGAGATCGCGCCCGAGGCGCTGACCAGGACGATCGCCTTCTATCAGCAGCTGGGCTGCTGGACACCGCACGTCGAGATCACCAAGTCCGCCTATGACGTCACTGTCGACGTCTTTCTCAAGGCCGGCCGCATCACGGCCGCCCATCCCTACGCGGCGATCGTTGTCAGCCCGCCCGAGTGAGCCAGCGCCAGGCCCGCGCGCCGCGCGGCCATCGTCCGCACGCCAAAGACAGGAGCCGCCATGGATATGCAGGTGACACGTTTCGGCCTCGGCCAGCCCGTCCGGCGTTTGGAGGACCATCGATTCCTCACAGGCCAGGGGCGTTTTCTCGACGACATCTCGCTCGATGGCCAGCTCCAGGCCCGGGCCCTGCGTTCGCCGCACGCCCATGCGGAGATCCGCGGCATCGACACCGCAACCGCCACGGCGCTGCCCGGCGTGGTCGCCGTGCTGACCGGCGCGGAGCTGGCGGCCGATGGCATCGGCTTCGTCCCTGCCGGCCCGACGGTGACCAGCCGCGACGGCAGCCCGAACATCGTGCCGCCTCGGCCGGCGCTGGCCCAGGGCCGGGTCGTGCATGTCGGCCAGCCCGTGGCCTTGGTTGTCGCTGAGACCCTGGAGGCCGCGCGGGACGCGGTCGAGCTGATCGAGGTCGACTATGCCGACCTGCCAGCGGTAATCGCCACCGACGCGGCGCTCGATCCCGAGGCCCCGCAGGTGCATCCGGAGGCGCCGAACAACCTCTGCATGGATTGGGAGAAGGGCGACCGGGGGGCGACCGACGCCGCCTTCGCCAAGGCCGATCACGTCACCGCCGTGGAGATGATCAACAGCCGGCTCGTGGCCAATCCGATGGAGACGCGCGGCTGTCTCGGTGTCTGGGATGCCGAGTCAGAGAGCTACACGCTCTACAACGCCGGTCAGGCAGCGCAAGGCATCCGGCGCATGCTGGCCGCCTCGGTGTTCGAGATTGAGCCCGAGACGCTGCGGGTGATCTCGCCGGACGTCGGCGGCGGCTTCGGCACCAAGAACTTCGTCTATCCGGAGCAGGCGCTGGTGCTCTGGGCCGCGCGCCGGCTCGGCCGTCCGGTCAAGTGGATTGCCGAGCGCATGGAGGGCTTCGTCAGCGACTGCCAGGGCCGCGACCACGTTATGAAGGCCGAGCTCGCGCTCGACGCGAACGGCAAGTTCCTCGCCATGCGGGTCGTCACGACCGCCAACGTCGGCGCCTTCGTCTCGACCTTCGGCGCCATGATCCCGACCAACCCGGTGGCCGTCGTGCTGGGCGGCGTCTATGACATCCCGGCGGTCTACTACAACGCCAAGGGCGTCTTCACCAACACCGTGCCGGTCGATGCCTATCGCGGCGCCGGGCGGCCGGAGGCCTCGTATGCGATCGAGCGCCTGGTCGATCTGGCGGCCGCCGAGCTGGACATGGACCCGACCGAGCTGCGCCGTCGGAACTTCATCCGTCCCGACGCCATGCCCTACACCACGGCGATGGGCAGCGTGCTCGATTGCGGCGAGTTCGAGCGCATCATGGACCGCTGCCTGGCACAGGCGGACCATCGCGGCTTTCCCGCCCGCCGGCAGGATGCGACACAGCGCGGGCTGCTGCGCGGCTTCGGCATCGCCTGCTACTTCGAGGCCACCCTCGGCCTGCCGAACGAGCGCAGCAGAGTGCGCTTCGAGGACGACGGCCGCGTGACCGTGCTGGCCGGCACCATGTCAAATGGCCAGGGCCACGAGACCACCTATGCTCAGATCCTGCACGAGCGGCTCGGTATCCCCTTCGAGGCGATCGACCTGCTGCAGGGCGACACGGGCGAGATTCCGGTCGGCGGCGGCCACGGCGGATCGCGCTCCATGCAGATGGGCGGCAACGCCCTGCTGCTCGCTGCCGATGCCATCGAGGAAAAGGCCAAACGCCTCGCGGCCCACTACTTCGAGGCCGACGCGGGCGACATCGAGCTGCGGGATGGGAGCTGTCGCGTTGTCGGCACCGACCTCTCGATCACGCTGATCGAGCTGGCAGATCTCGCCCGCGACCCGGCCAATCTGCCCGAGGGCATGGAGCCGGGGCTTGACGCGGCCGCCGACTACCAGCGCGAGGCCAGCACCTACCCCAACGGCTGCCACCTGGCCGAGGTCGAGATCGATCCCGAGACCGGCGTCGTCCGGCTCGCCGCCTATCACGTGGTCGACGACTTCGGGCGGCTGCTCAATCCGATGATCACAACCGGTCAGGTCCACGGCGGGGTGGTGCAGGGCATCGGCCAGGCACTCCACGAGCACACGGTCTATGACGAGTCGAGCGGGCAGCTGCTGTCCGGCTCGTTCATGGACTATTGCATGCCCCGCGCCGATGACCTGCCGCCGATCGAGGTCGCCTTCGAGCCGGTGCCGACCAAGACCAATGCGCTCGGCGTCAAGGGCTGCGCCGAGGCCGGCTGCATCGGTGCGCTGCCGGCAGTGATCAACGCCGTGGTCGATGCGCTGGCACCGCTCGGCATCCGCCACATCGACATGCCGGCGACCCCGGAGCGGGTCTGGCGGACCATCCGCGACGCGAAGGCCGCCTAACCGGGCCTCGGGTCACCCTTCGCGCCGCGGCATCGGCCAGGTGTCGCCGATGCGGTAGCCCTCGGGCCAAGGGTCTGCGGGGTCCAGCAGGTACTGGTGCGTCCCAGTGATCCAGGCGCGGCCAGTGATCGAGGGGAAGATCGCTGGCTTGTCGCCGACCACGGTCTCGGCCTCGATCCTGCCCCGGAACTCGGAGTCGATGATCGAGCGGGCGGCGAAGCATTCGCCGATTTTCATCTGGCCCTTGGCGTGGAGCAAGGCCATGCGCGCCGAGACTGCGGTGCCGGTCGGCGAGCGGTCGATCTTGCCCGGCTGGATCGCGACCGCGTTGCGCCCCCGCGTCACGTCGCCCTCGCGTTCGGTCGGGCCGGCGAAGAGGCAGAATGAGATGTGGGTCCAGTCCGGGTTCTCCGGATGATGGAAGCCGAGCTGCTCGCTCGCCGCCGCGCTCAGCCGCACGCCGGTCTCCGCCAGCTCCCGCGCCTCGTCCGGCTTCAAGGCGAAGCCGAGCGCTTCGGCATCGACCACAACGAAGCTGTCGCCGCCGTAGGCCGTGTCGACCGTGAGCGTGCCCAAGCCTTCCGCTTCGAGCGGGACGGACAGCCGCTCGGCGAAGGAGGCGACGTTGCGCACGGTGATGCGCTCGGCCTTGCCGTCGCGGCACGCGGCCGTCACCTCGACCAGGCCGCCGGGCGCCTCAAGGGTGAAGCGGGTCTCGGGCTCTGTCATCGCCACCAGGCCGGTCTCAAGCAGGACCGTCGAGACGCAGATCGAGTTGGAGCCGGACATGGGCGGGGTGTGCACCGGCTCCATGATGATCCAGGCCATGCTGGCGCGCGGGTCCTTGGGCGGTACCAGCAAGTTGACGTGCCGGAAGACGCCGCCGCGCGGCTCGTTGAGCATGAAGTTGCGCAGCCGCTGGTCTTGCGCGATCCAGCGCGCCTGCTCCCAGACGGTCTCGCCGGGGGGCGGCGCGACGCCGTCGACGATCACGTCGCCGACCTCGCCCTCGGCATGGCAGCTCACGACGTGAATGACGTTGGAGGAACGCATGGGGGACTTTCGTCTTGGTTCAAATTTCTCGGTGCTGGCCCCTACCGATTTGAAATGTCATTGCCGGGCGGGCGAAGCCCGAGCGCTTCGCGCTCCCGGCAATCCATCGTTGTCCGAGACTGGGACCTCGAAGGTCCAAGCCCGGCACTGCGATGGACCCTCGGGTCAAGCCCGAGGGTGACACTGAAGAGGGGCAGAAAGCGCGCCACATCAGAAAGTTCGAGGCTTTTCTTCCAGCGTGTTCTCAGGCCTCACCGACCCGTCTGCGACAAGACCTCGGAACCCGAATGCCCCGCGATCTCCAGGATCAGCTTGCGGCGCACGGCCTCGGCGAAGCGGTTGGGTCCGTCGGCGGTGACGACGAAGCTGCCGGGCCCGCCCACGATCAGGGAGTCGAAGGCGGCCTCGAGGTCGTAGTCGACCGGCCGGCCGCTGCAGTCCGCGCTGCGGCAGAGGATTGCCAGGCCGTTGATCACGATGTCCTCGGCCAGCGCCGCGTCGCGGGCCTCGGTGATCGGCACGCCGCCGAAGCTGTAGGCACTGTCGGCCGAGAAGTCGATCACCCGCCGCGTGCCTTCCAGGTCGTTGGAGACGATCAGGGCATGGGCGGCGGCGAGCGCGTTGGGGCCGAAGGCGAGGCGCGGTGCGGCGAGCAGAGCGCTCGCGAAGGCCTCTGCGGTCTTCTCGCCGTCGACGATGGTCCAGGGCACCACGATCTCCTGCGAGGTCGCATCGCCCCACTCGACGTAGGTGACGGCGATCTTCTGGTCGTAGCCGCCGGCGATGGCGGCCAGCACGTCGGGGTGCGTGATGGCGGCGGCATAGCCCTGCCGCTGAAACCGGATCTCGGCATCGTCGATCGAGCGCGAGGCATCGGCCAGCAGCACGAGCTCGAGGTCGACCCTTTCCTGTGCCGAGGCGGAAGCACTGAACCCGAGCAGCACTCCTAGAACGACGCGCATTACGGACTGCTTCCTGCCACGTAGACCGTTCATTGGACCGTGTCGATAACAAACTGAATTGACCGCTTTAGGTACCAAATGAATTGACCGCTTCGGTTGGAGTTGTTGGGCCTGTGGGGAAGTGG
>JAKSDN010001531.1 GCA_022360075.1 Kiloniellales bacterium
CGTGTAGCTCCTCGTCGCTCATGCTGCCAGCGGCATGGGCCCCGACCGCCTCGAAGACGTCCTGCACGGTGATGTCCTTGCCCTTGTGGCGGCCGGGCAGGATCGAGCCGCCGTACATGAAGACGGACGGCACGTTCAGCCGGACCATGGCCATCATCATGCCCGGCAGGGACTTGTCGCAGCCGGCGAGACCGACGATGGCGTCGTAGCAATGGCCGCGCATGGTCAGCTCGACCGAGTCCGCGATCAGGTCGCGGCTGACCAGGGAGGACTTCATCCCGGCATGGCCCATGGCGATGCCGTCGGTCACGGTGATGGTGGTGAACTCGCGCGGCGTGCCGCCCGCCGCCTTGACGCCGCGTTTGACGAACTGGGCCTGGTGCGCCAGTGAGATGTTGCAGGGCGCCGCCTCGTTCCAGCAGGTCGCCACGCCGACGAAGGGCTGGGCGATCTCCTCCTCGGTCATGCCCATCGCATAGTAGTAGGAACGGTGGGGTGCGCTGGCCGGGCCAACCGAGACGTGGCGGCTCGGGAGTTTGGACTTGTCGAACCGGGACTTGGTGTCGAGCGGCATGGACCTTGTTCCCTCCTGGCATGGCTTCTTGCTTGGCGTCGGGCGGCAAGAATAGCGACCGGCCACCGCCGCGACCAAGCCTTATCGGCCGTCGCAGCCCCACCATTCCGGCAAATCAGCTATGCCTCGCCGATCGCCCGGGCTCGGGCTTTCCAAATCGGGGCACGGCGGGCCTACTAGCCGTGGGAGGGCCCAGAGCCATGAACGAGTATGGGGCGCTCAAGCGCGTCGCCTTGCGCCATCCGCGCGACGCCTTTCAAAGCCGGGCAGCGATCGATCGATCCTGGCGCGATCTCGGGTATCCGACGGCGCCGGATCTGGACCGGGCCGGCGCCGAATTCGATGACTTCGCCGGGATCCTGTCGGATCGCGGCGCCCGGATCGACTGGCTGCCCGACGGTGAAGCCCTCAGCCTCGACTCGCTCTATGTGCGCGACGCGACCCTGGTCTCGCCCCGCGGCCTGATCGCCTGCAACATGGGCAAGCCGGCGCGCGCGGCCGAGCCGGCGCTGGCCCAGACGTACTACGATACCCTGGACCTGCCACTCGTTGGCCGGATCGACGGCGAGGGCCGCCTCGAGGGCGGCGATCTCGTCTGGCTGGACGAGGCGACCTGTCTCGTCGGCCACACCTATCGCACCAACGAAGCCGGTATCGCCCAGCTCCGCGCGCTGCTTGGTCCCGACGTCGAGGTTGTCGTCTCGCCCCTGCCCCACTACCGCGGCCCCGCGGACGTCTTTCATCTCATGTCGATCCTCAGCCCGCTCGACGCCGATCTCGCCCTGGTCTACTCGCCCCTGATGCCGATCATCACACGAGAATGGCTGCTGAGCCGGGGCCTGAGCCTGGTCGAGGTGCCGGACGAGGAGTTCGAGTCCATGGCCTGCAACGTCCTCGCCCTGGGCCCGCGCGATTGCCTGATGATCGAAGGCAACCCGGTCACGCAAGGACGCCTCGAGGCCGCCGGCTGCCGCGTAACCAC
>JAKSDN010001278.1 GCA_022360075.1 Kiloniellales bacterium
CGCCATAGTAACTCACGGTTACTCACGGGGCAGCGTTTGATGGCCGGGGTTACGCCCGCTCGAAGTTGCGAATCAGCTCCCAGTCCGTGACCCGGCGGTCGTACTCGGCCTGCTCCCAGAGGCCGGCGTTGACGTAGTGCTCCACCACCGCGTCGCCCAGGGCCGCGCGCATCACCGCCGAGCCCTCGAACGCGGCTAGGGCGTCGCGCAGGGTCTTGGGCACGTCCGGCACGTCCTCGGCCTCGTAGACGTTGCCCTCGTAGGGCGGGCCCAGCTCGAGCTCGTTCTCGATGCCGTGCAGGCCGGCGGCCAGGACTCCGGCATAGGCGAGGTAGGGGTTGGCGTCGGCGCCGGGGATGCGGCACTCGACCCGGGTGCCGGCGCCGGGGCCGAGCACGCGGAACCCGGCGGTGCGGTTGTCCAGGCTCCAGCCCGCCTTGGTCGGCGCGAAGGAGCCGGCCTGGAAGCGCTTGTAGGAGTTGATCGTCGGGGCGAGCAGATAGGTGATCTCGCCGGCGCAGGCCAGCAGGCCGGCCAGGTAGTGCTTGAACAGCTTCGAATGACCGCGCGGGTCGTCGTCATCGGCGAAGAGCGGCTTGTCGGACTTGCTGTCCCAAAGCGAGGAATGCAGGTGGAAGGAGTTGCCGGCCTGCTCGTAGCTCGGCTTGGCCATGAAGGTGATCGCCTTGCCTTGGAGGTGGGCCATTTCCTTGGCGCCGTTCTTGAAGATGACGTGGCGGTCGGCCATCTCCAGCGCCTCGGTGTACTTGAGATTGATCTCCTCCTGGCCCGGGCCCCATTCGCCCTTGGAGACCTCCACCGGCACGCCCGCGCCGTCCATGCCGTTGCGGATCGCGCGGATCAGGCCCTCCTCCTTGGTGGTCTGGAAGACGTGATAGTCCTCGATGTACCAGCCGGCCTGCTCGAGGTCGCGGTAGCGCTTCTCGCGCGCAACCTCATAGCTCTCGTTGATGACATAGCACTCGAGCTCCGAGGCCATCTTCGCGGTCCAACCGTGCTCGGCCAGGCGGTCGAGTTGGCGCTTGAGGAGGTTGCGTGGGGCGTGCGGCACTGGGGCGTGGCTGTGATGGTCGAGCACGTCGCAGAGCACCAGGGCCGTGCCCTCGAGCCAGGGGATGCGGCGCAGCGTGCCCAGATCCGGCTTCAGGACGAAGTCGCCGTAGCCGCGCTCCCAGGAGGCGGCCGCGTAGCCCGGCACCGGCTCGTTCTCCATGTCCATGGCGAGCAGGTAGTCGCAGCCATGGGTTTCCTCGACCACGCTCTCCAGAAAGAAGTGCCCGGTCGCGCGCTTGCCCATGAGGCGGCCCTGCATGTCGACCATGGCCGTGACCACGGTGTCGATCTCGCCCGCCTCGACGGCTCGCTTCAGCCCCGCCAGATCCAGGTTTCCCGCCATGTCGCCCCCCTCAGGCCGTTCGCATCTCGAAAAGCGCGGCCAGTATGGTCGAAGCGGCGCGGCTAGGCCAAGGCCCGGGGACAAGCCGGGTGCTTAACGTCCCTGGATGAGTTGCGGCAGGAAAAGCGCGACCTCGGGGAAGTAGGTGATCAGGATCAGCGCGGCGGCGAGCGGCAGGTAGAAGGGCAGCATGGCGCGCACGATCTGGGCGAAGCTGACCTTGGCGATGTCCATCATGATGAAGAGGATCACGCCGAAGGGCGGGGTGGTGGCGCCGATCAGGAGGTTCAGCACCATCACCAGGCCGAAGTGCACGAGGTCGATCTCCAGCGCCAGCGCCAAGGGCAACAGCGCCGGCACGGCGATGAGCAGGATCGCCGTCGTCTCCATCACCAGCCCGACCAGCAAGAGCAGCAGGTTGATCATGGCCAGGATCAGCGTGCGGTTGTCGGTCAGCGACAGCATGAACTCGGCGAGCGCGGCCGGCAGATTGTTGACCGAGACCACACAGCCGAAGGGCACGGCGGCCGAGATGATGAAGACCAGCACGCCCGCCGTGACGGCGGTGTCGTAGACGCTGCGGATCAGGCCGGCCCAACTGAGCTCGCGATAGGCGAAGCCCAGGGCCGCGGCGTAGATCACGGTGACGGCGCCGAGCTCGGTCGGCGTCGCGGCGCCGGTGAGCAGGCCGACGACCAGGATCACCGGTGCCGTGAGCGCCGGCAGGGCGTCGAGGAAGGCGCGGCCGATCTGCGGCAGTTGGGCGCGCGGCTGGACCGGCGCGACGATATGGCCGCGAGCGGCCAGGAAATAGATCAGGCCCATCAGCAGGGCGCCGACGATCAGGCCCGGGACGATCCCGGCCAGGAACAGGTCGGCGACCGAGACCTGGGCGATCACGGCGTAAATCACCATGATCACGCTCGGCGGAATGATCGGGCCGATGATCGAGGAGGCCGCGGTCACCGCTGCGCTGAAAGCGGGCTCGAAGCCGGCCTTGCGCATGGCCCGGATCTCGACGGTGCCCAGACCCGCGGCGTCGGCTTGGGCGACGCCCGACATGCCGGCGAAGATCAGGCTCGCGGCTACGTTGACGTGCGCCAGGCTGCCGCGGATGTGGCCGAACAGGCTGAGCGCGAAGGCGAAGATGCGCGCGGCGAGGCCAGCCCGGTTCAGCAGGTTGCCGGCCAGGATGAAGAGCGGGATGGCGAGCAGGGGAAAGCTGTCCAGGCCGGGCGCCATGCGCTGGACCACAAGGGTCAGCGGCACGCCCTGATCCATCAACAGATAGGCGATCGCGCTGAGCGCCAGGGCGAAGCCGACCGGGACCTCGATCAGCACCAGCGCGGCGAAGATCAGGAACATCAGCGCCAGGGTCATGCCGGCGCTTCCTCCTCGTCAGAGTCCTGCGCAGGCGGCAGGATCGGCGGCGGCGGCAGGCCGGTCACCGCCCGGCGCAGCTCGGCGAGCGCGAGGTAGACCGTGGTCAGCGCCATCGAAGCCATGCCGATGAAAAGCGGCACGGAGAAGAACAGGCTGACAGGCAAGCGGACCGGCAGCGAGATCGAGCTGCGTCGCCCCTCGATGCCGGCGACGATCCAGGCTTGCTGCATGATCACGACGGTCAGGCAGAGAATGGCGCCGTAGTCGAACAGGCGAAACAGAGCGGCGCGGCGCGGCTCAAGGCGGCTGACGAAGGTCTCGATCTTGATGTGGCGGCCGTGCTTCAGGCCCAGGCTGGCGCCGATGAAGGTGGCCCAGATGAAGGAGTAGGTCGCAAGCTCCTCGACCCAGACCAAGGGCAGGTCGAAGACGTAGCGCGAGACCACCTGAGCGCCGATGTTAGCCACGATGTTCGCGATCAGCAGGATGACCAAGACGCGCTCGATCGCGCCGATCGCGGCCAGCAGTCGGCGATAGCCTTCGAGAAATCCAGCGATGTCGGCGCTCCCGATGCGACAGACGGCGAGCGGGGCGGCCGTCCGCCGTCCCTCCCGCCGTGATGGTGACTGTCCGCTGTTCCCGTGACCAGCCGGTTCCGGCTCAGGCGACTACAGCAGGTCGCGGATCTCCTGCCAGAGACCCTTGCGCCATTCGCCGTCGGCTTCCATCTCGTCGACGCCGCTCAGCGCCTTTTTGGCGAAGGGCTGGGTGTCGAGCTTAATCACCGTCGCGCCCTCGCTCGCCATCTTCTGGACCGTCTCCTCGGTTTCGGCCTCGGCCTGGGTCCGCGCCCACTGGGTCGCCTCCTTGGCCGTCGTCGTCAGGATCTCCTGAAGCTCGGGCGACAGGC
>JAKSDN010000571.1 GCA_022360075.1 Kiloniellales bacterium
ATGAGGCCGATCAGGATGCCGCTGTGGATGTGGCTGTCGAACAGGCGCGGCAGGCGGTCTTCGACCGGCAGGACGACCGTCTGCGGCACCGTCGTGCCGGGGTCGTTGAAGACGGTCTTGACCAGCAGCGCCGAGAGGCTGATGCCGATGAAGGTCATCATCAGCGTCGTGATGATCTCGTTGACTCCGAAGTAGGCGCGCAGCAGCGCCGGGACCAATGACCAGATGGCGCCGACGAGCGCCGCCAGGGCGAACAGAAGAACGAGAGCCAGCCAACCCGGCAGCAGCGCCACCAGGGCGGGCCCGCTGGCCGCCACGGCGACCGCGGCCAGCATGAACTGCCCGTCGATGCCCAGGTTCCAGATGCCGGCGCGAAAGGCCACGATCAGGCTAGCCGCCAGCAGCAGCAGCGGCGCCATGCGGATGATGGTCTCCTGCAGGCCGGCCCAGCTCAGCAGACCGCGCTTGACCACGTTGAGATAGAAGGTCAAGGGATCGCGGCCCAGCACCAGCAGGATCAGCGCCGCCACGACCAGCGCCAAGACCAGCGGGATCAGGGCCAGCAGCAGGCCGCGCGCGGCTTCGCCGAGTTTCGAAGCGGCATGGTGGTCGCCGTGCGGCCCATCGAGGGTCTCGACCGTCACGCCGCTTGTCCCCCGATCATCAGCGCGCCAATCTTCGCCTCGGCGTCCGGTGCGCTTTCGACGACGCCTTGCAAACGGCCGCGAAACATCACGCCGATGCGGTCGCAGAGACCGAGCAACTCGTCCAGCTCGGTCGAGATCACGATGGCTGCCACGCCCGCCTCGGCCTGCTCGCGGATGCGTTCGTGGGTGGCCGAGGCATTGGCGACGTCGAGCCCATAGGTCGGCTTGTTGTAGACGACGCACTTCGGCGTGAGAGTGAGCTCGCGCGCCAGCAGGGCCTTCTGGATATTGCCGCCGGAGAGCTTGGCGACCGGTGTGGCCACGCTCGGCGTGCGCACGTCGAAGTCCGCCACCAGAGCCTCGGCCGCGCCGCTGATCTTCTCCGGATCGATCAGGCCCGCGCGCCAAAAAGGCGCCTCGCCGATGCGCTTGAGGAACAGGTTGAGGGAGACCGGCAGCTCGCCCACCGTGCCCTCGCCCAGGCGGTCGTCGGTCACGTAGCGCAGGCCCAGGGCCTGGCGCTCGGCGATCGACAGGCGCGCAATCGACTGTCCGAGCAGGCGGATCTCGCCGGCGTTGATCGATCTCTGCCCGGCGATCGCCTCGGCCAGGAGTTTCTGGCCATTGCCGTCCACCCCGGCAATGCCGAAGATCTCGCCCGGGCGCACCGACAGCGAGACATCTTCCAGCGACACCTCGTCCGCCTGCCCAGCCACGGAAACGCCGCTCAACTCGAGGACCGGCTGAGCCGTGGGCTCCGGCCGCGCCGAGGGGCGCGCCGGCGCCGCGCCGTTCGCGTCTTCCCCGGCCCGGCGCCCGAACATCAGCTCGACGATGCGCCGGGTCGCGGTGGCCTCGTCGAGCGCGGCCATCTCAGCCGGCGCGATCTCGCCGACCACCTCGCCCAGCCGCAGCACGGTTACGCGGTCGCCGAACTGGTAGGCCTCGGCGAGCTTATGGGTAACCAGGACGACGGCGACGCCGCTTCGCTTGAGGCGCGCGATCATCCGGCCCAGATCCTGCACGCCCTGCGGGGTCAGCATGGAAGTGGGCTCGTCGAGGATCAGGACCTGCTCGCCGCGCCACAGCGCCTTGATGATCTCGACCTGCTGCTGCTGGCCGAGCGAAAGATGCCCGACCCGCGCTTCGGCCTCGACCTTGATGCCGAGCAATGCCGCCAGCTCTGCCAGGCGCGCCTGCGTTCCAGCCAGGTCCTGCGCTTCGTACCAGGCACCGCCGAGCATCAGGTTCTCGAGCACGCTGAGGGTCGGCACCAGGGTGAGGTGCTGGTAGACGGTGCCGATACCCAGGTCGAGAGCGTCGCGCGGCGAATGGATTCGGGCCTCCCGGCCCTCGATCTCGATCCGCCCCGCATCGGGCTGCTGCATGCCCGAGAGAACGGCGATCAGCGTCGACTTGCCGGCGCCGTTCTCGCCGAGCAGGACATGGACCTCGCCGGCGCGGATCGCCAGATCGACGTCGCGATTGGCGATCACGCCGGGAAAGCGCTTGGTGATGCCGCTGAGGGCGATCCTCAGCGGCCGGCTGTCATCTTCCAATCCCGCGTCGCGCTCCAAGCCCGCTCCGCTCCCGTTCGATCCGCGCGGACCGGGCCGGGTCGGCGGCGGCCGCCGCCGCGCGGCCACGAAAGTTCGCGCGGCGGCTTGGGGTCCGGTCGAGACGCCTATTCGTTGATCTCCACGTCCGACATCATGGCACGGACCGCCTCGGCGTCGAAGATCTGCTCGACCGCGATCTGACCGCCCATGATCTGGTCGCGCGTCTTCATGGTGTCGGACCAGGCGGTGGCGTCGGCATGGCCGGTCTCGAGGAGCTGCACCGAGCCGTCCTTCAGCCCGATGGCATAGCTGCGCGTCCCGAAGCGGCCGCTTTGCAGGTCCTGGATGATCTCCTTGTAGGTCGGCGTCAGGTTCCACAGGACGGAGGAAAGCAGATGGCCCTTGTCGAGCGAGCGCTTGTCGCCGATCACGTCGATGAACCAGACCTTGCCGCCGTCCACGGCCTTGGAGGTCTCGACGGCCTGGATCATGCCGAAGGACGAGCCGTTGCCCTGGCCGAAGACGATGTCCGCGCCGGCCGCGATCACCGACTCGGTGACCCGCTTGCCGCCCGCGACGTCGCCGTAGGCCGCCGGCCCGATCACCGCGTAGCGCAGCTTGATGTCCGGCCGCGCCGCCTTGGCGCCCTGGGCGAAGCCGGCCGACTGGGCGTTCCAGGCCGGCGGCTCGCCGGAAACCACGATCCCCAAGGTACCGGTGCGCGACATCTTCGCCGCCAGGATGCCGGCGAGATAGGCGCCCTCATGGCCGCTCACGGTGTAGTCGGCCACCAGGTCCGGCTTCATCGCCTCGGGATTGTCGACGACCGCAACCGCGGCACCGGTCTCCGCCGCGATCTCGGGACCCGCGGTGTTGTAACCGCTGGCATGGGCGATCAGCAGATCGACACCTTCCGAGGCCAGCTCGCGCATAACCGGACGCACGTCGCCGTAACCCAAACCGCCGGCGACCTCGATCTCAAGGCCGAGCTCGGCGGCCGCCTGCTTCGCCGCGTCGGTGCCCTGCTGGTTCCAACCGAAGTCGGTTCCCTGCTCGGGCGTCAGCACAGCGATCTTCTTGACGTCCTTCGCGCTGGTCGTCTGGGCCATAGAGACAGACGCCAACAACACCGCGGCCGCGATCCACGGCAGCGCTCTCAAGTTCCTCCGTTCGGTCAACATGGCTTTTCTGGTCTCCCTTGTTCTAGCGATGACCTTCCTGTCCCTCCGGGGTCGGCGCCGCTCGTACGGCGCGCTTTCTCAAGCCTCTGCCGCGTCCAATGCCTTGCGGACGGCTACGAGCTTCTTCGCCCGCGCCGCGCGCAGCGACGCGATCTGCTCCGGTGTGTAAGAGAAGATGCCACTCCCGGTCTTCATGCCGAGATTGCCGGCCGCCGTGCGACTGGTCACGTAGTCGGCGACGTCGGGACGGTTGCTGAGGTCGGCGTTCAAATAGCTGCCGACCGCCTGATAGATGTCGAGCCCCGCCATATCGAGCAGCGCCATCGGGCCGATGACGGCGATCTTGTAGCCGATGCCCCAGGACACGCAGGTGTCCAGCTCCTCGGGCTCGATCACGCCGTCTTCGACGAGCTGCACGGCCTCGCGCATGATCGCATAGAGCACGCGATTCTCGACGAAGCCCGGCACGTCCTTCTTGACCACGACCGGCAGCAGGCCCAGGCCCTTGATCGTCGCCACCATCCAGTCGACCGTCTCGCGCGAGGTCTGGTCGCCGGCGATCACCTCGATCATGGGGATGATGTGCGGCGGGTTCGACCAGTGCATGCCGACCACGCGGCCCGGGGCGGAATTGCCGTCCTGAAGCTTGGTGATGGGAATGCCCGAGGTGTTCGAGGCGAGGATGCAGTCCTCGCCGACCAGGCCGTCCAGCTCCTTGAAGACCGCGGCCTTGATATCGGGCTTCTCGGGCACGGTCTCGACGACCAGCTCGGCCCCCTCGACGCAGGCCGCCAGCGAATCGCAGATCTTGATGCCGGCACCATTGCCGCGATCGGGGACATCCAGCCGGCCCAGGATCTGGCCGGCGAGAGCCGCCGCATCCGGCGCCTTGTCGCGCGCCTCGGCGATCGGGTCGAAGGCGTTGACGCTCATGCCGGCTCGCGCCAGCGTGGCGGCGATGCCTGGTCCCATCGTGCCAAGCCCGACAACTGCTGCTTTCGTCACTCCTACCCCCTATCCCTGTTGATTTTGTCCATCTTTATTCGCCTTGTCGATTGAACAGGTGAGCGAGCCGAGGCCGCCCCCTTCACCCCGCGGTCGCCTTCTCGAAAGCCGCCCGCCCAGCAAAGCCGTCGTACCAGCGGCGCAACGCCGCAAGTGGCGGCAGGTCGATCGGAAAGCCGAGACAGCGCTTCACGACCGGCCCCAGGCAGACCTCGGCCAGGGTCATGCGCTCGGCGGCGAGCCAGTGGGCGTCCCGCAGCGCCGCGTCGAGAATTTCGAGCTGCTCACCCAGGGCGCGCGCGTCCGCCTCGAAGCTGGCAGCGCGCTCGGCGGCATCCTTCTTCGCCTCGCGGAAGATCTGCAGATAGGGCTGATTGAGCGAGGCGAGCTGCCAGTCCATCCAGCGCTCGACGAGGCTGCGCAGCTTCGGCTCGTCGGGGTAGAGGTCACAGCCGGTCTTGTTGCCGACATAGCGCAGGATCGTGTTCGACTCCCAGATCGCCAAGCCGTCGTCCACCAGGGTCGGCACCTTGGCGTTGGGATTGAGCTTCAGGTAGTCGTCGGTCCGGGTATTGCCGAACTGCCGGCCGTAGTCCTCGCGCCGATAGTCCAACCCCAGCTCCTCGAGCAGCCAGATCACTTTCTGGACGTTTCCCGACGTCTGCCGTCCCAGGAGCCTCAACATCGATGTGCGACCTCGCTTCCCCGTTCACGTTCTTCCGACGCCCGGAGCCCACCCGCGATCGGATTTGTTTTCGGTTTTGTGCTGCTCGATGCCCGCCGAACCCGCATGCCTAGCCCTACCGAGGACCGCCCTCAAACCAGGCGGACCACCTCGCCATCGGCGGTCTTGCCGTGCTTCTGATAAAGCGCCAGAGCCTTCAGCGTCGGCTCGTCGCTGGCGACGAACAGCACCGCCGGCTCGCTATCGGAGCCGTTGACGTGCTCGCACCAGGATCCACCGGGTACCGCGAAGGTGTCGAAGCGCGCCCAGTCCAGACGCGTGCCTTCGACCAAGCTGTGGCCGCTGCCTTCGATCGGCGCGCAGAGCAGGCTGGCGTTCTGCTTCATCGGCCGGGTTCGCTCGCCCGGACGCAGCATCTGGGCGAAGAAGGTCATGGTCTTGAACACGGGCTGACCGTTGGTCGGATCGAGATACTCGATCGACAAGGCCTCATGGGGATCGCCGTCCCAGTCCTTGAAGCGCTCTAGGAGCTCGCGCATCGCCGCCCAGCGGTAGACATACATCGGCGAAGCGTTGCCTGTGCCCCGATCGTGCGACAGAAAGCGCGGCATCAGTCCGCCCTGGCCATAGACCCGCTGCGAGTAGTCGCTCGGAAAGCGCGCGGACTGCACGACCTTTCGGACCTTCTCGCCCCCCTCCTCCTCGCGGTAGTCGTGCTCGAAGTAGGTCGCGTTCAGGACCTCGACCAAGGGCAGGTCGAGGACGCTCAGGTTGATCGCCGGCTCGTCGCCCTGGTTGCCGTGGTTGTGCCAGGTGTCGTGCGGCGTCAGCACCA
>JAKSDN010000574.1 GCA_022360075.1 Kiloniellales bacterium
AGATGCCGAGGCTCTCGGCCAAGGCCGCCGCGCGCTCCCCATCTTCGGCGATGCGAAAGCCGCGGTGCAGGCCCACCGCCTGGCCATGCTCGCGCAGGATCGAGAGCCCGAGCGAATGGAAGGTGTGCACCGGCACCCGCGCGCCCTGCTTCGGCAGCAGCGCGGCCAGCCTTTGCTTCATCTCGGCCGCCGCCCGGCGCGTGAAGGTGATCGCCAGACAGCGCTCCGGCGCGGCGCCGCAATCGGCCACCAGATGGGCGATGCGATGGGTCAGCGTTCGCGTCTTGCCCGAACCGGGCCCCGCCACGATCAGCAGCGGCCCCTCCACCGCCTCCGCCGCCGACCGTTGATCGGCATCCAAGGCCGCCAAGATCGGCGACAGGTCAGGCGGTGTCTCCGGAGCCGCTTCCTGGAACCTGTCTTCCTGGGCCGCTACACCGTCAGTCGGGCCGGCCGCCGGCGGCTCCACCGCCGCGACCTTCCTGGCATCTGACTTCTGACAACTGACATCTGCGACCGCCAGGTCGAACAGCATCCCGCCACCGCGCGCCTCGCGTAGCTCGGCGGCGCTGAACAGCTTGATCGTGCCGTATTCGCCGTCGTAGCCGGCTTCCCGGATCACCTGCCCGGCGCGCAGGCGCGTGACCGCCTCGGCCAGCAGCGAGGACTCGGCGCGGGCGATGTCCTCGGTCGGCACTTCCTCCAGAATCGAGAGCTCCGAGCCCAGCGAAGACAGCAGATGGCCGTAGCGCCGCTCGACCTTTTGGCTCGTGGGCCCGCTGCCGACGATCTCGGACAGCATTTCGGGCAGGGGCACCAGGCTCAGGACCTCGCCCGCGGTATCGGGCGGCGCGGCCTCGGCCTCGGCGCGGTCGGCCAGGGCGTCGACGCGGTGCATCACCCCGACCGTGACCGGTTGGCCGCAGACCGGGCAGCGCCCGCCGTTGGCCTTGGTCTCCTCGGGCGTCAGACGCACGTCGCACTTGCGGTGGCCGTCGAGGTGATACTTGCCCTCCTCGGGAAAGAACTCGACGGTGCCGCGGTAGCCCTCGCCGGTCTCCAGCGCGCGGCGCAGGGCGAAGTAGTCGAGCTCCGTGTCGAACAGCGTCGCCTCGCGGCCGAGCTTGCCCGGCGAGTGGGCATCGGAGTTGGAGACCAGGCGGTAGCGGTCGAGGAAGGAGATGCGCCAGTTCATCGCCGGGTCGGAGGAAAGCCCGGTCTCGACCGCGAAGATGTGATCGGCGAGATCGCCGTAGCACTCGGTCACCGAGTCGAAGCCCGAGCGCGAGCCCAGCACCGCGAACCAGGGCGTCCAGATGTGCGCGGGCACGAGGTACGAGCCCGGCCCGGCTTCGAGCGCGATCTCCAGCAGATGGCGCGAATCGAGGCCGAGGATCGGCCGCCCGTCCGAGGCGATGTTGCCGATGCGCGCCAGGCTGTCGGCGACGCGGTCGGCGGCGGCGAAGTCCGGCACGTAGATCAGGTGGTGAATCTTGCGCGTCGACTCGCCCTTCTTGTAGATGGTCGAGATCTCGACCGAGAGCAGGAAGCGCGTCGCCCCGCCGCAGGCCGCCGGCAGGCGCGCGGCCACGCCGTCTTCCAGATCCGGGCGCAGCCGGAACAGGCCCGGCTCGGCCGGCACCAGCTTCTCCTTCAGCTCCGCGCGCCAGGCCGGATGGGTGAAGTCGCCGGTGCCCACGACCGCGATGCCCTTGCGCCGCGCCCAATAGGCCAGGTGCTCAAGATCGCAGTGCTTGCTGGTCGCCCGGGAATACTTGGAGTGGATGTGCAGATCGGCGTGATAGCGCATCGGGGGTCCGCTCGACGGTAGAGATCCATTCGAACGCGCGCAGCCCCACTATGCCCCGATTCGCCGGTGTGTGGCAGGGCGGACTTTAGTGTCTTACCGTCGGTCGCATTTCCCGTGCTTCATTGTCATCCTCGGACAAGCGCCGCTGCGCGGCGCGCCGATCCGAGGATCCATGGCGGACAACGGGCCCTGACCTTGCCATGGGTCCTCGGGTCTCCGCTGCGCTGCGCCCGAGGATGACAGTCTTCTGGTGCGCGGGTGATGCGTTGGGCCGTCGGACCGGTGCATCCGTGTCGATTAACCCCTCACACCCGATGCCGCGTAGGCTTTCGTGCGGCGTTGGCACGCCTAGAATGGCGCAAAGCACAGGAGCGGAGGGACCGACTATGACGGCACCCGAGGACTTGCCCTACCGCATCGCCGGCCGCGAGCTGGTCTCGGAGGCGGATGGATTGCGCGTGCAGCTCTTGACTTTGGAGCCGGGCGAGCGCGTGCCCTGGCACTTCCACAATGTCGTCTCCGACATTTTTATCGGGCTGGACGGCACGACGGTGGTGGAGACCCGCGCGCCCCGAGGCCGCTATGAGCTTGGTACCGGAGAGCACTGCATGGTCCCGGCCAAGACCGCCCACGAAGTGACCGGCAAGAA
>JAKSDN010000896.1 GCA_022360075.1 Kiloniellales bacterium
CACGGACACCAGCCAGACTTACGGCAAGGCGGAAACCAGGCTCACGTTGTTCGACGGGCGGTGGGAGCACATCGGCCGGCTCGCCTACAGCCGCGAGCACGACGAAACCTTGGCCAACGGCCTGGAGACCAGCGAGTCCGAAGGCAGCAAGACCAAGTACGCCTATCAGACCAACCTGTTCCTCGACACGCCGGAGATCGCACAGGCAGCGCACAGTTTCACCTTCGCCGTCGAGCATGAGAGCGAGAGCGTGGAATCGAGCAGTGCCTTCGCGAATGTCGATAGGGACATCGGCGCGACCAGCTACGTCGGGGAATATCGTCTGGATCTGCTCGACCGGGTCTTCCTGTCCGGCTCGCTGCGGCGCGACGACAACGACAAGCTGTTCGACGACACGACCACCTTCCGCACCACCGGCGCCTATCTCCACGAGGAGACCGGGACACGGCTACACGGCAGCTACGGCACCGGCGTGAAGAACCCGACGATCTTCGAGCTGTTCGGCTTCGCCGCCAACTTCGTCGGCAATCCCAACCTCGAGCCGGAAGAGAGCCGCGGCTGGGACCTCGGCCTCGAACAGACCTTCCTGGACGGCGATGTCGTGTTCGACGTGACCTACTTCGAGAACCGCATCGAAGACCTGATCCTGGGCGCGGGCAACACGGCGATCAATCTGGATGGCACGACCGAGATCGAAGGCGTCGAGGTGACGGCGCGCGCCCGATTGCTACGCGATCTCGACGTCACCGGCAGCTACACCTTCACCAAGACGAAGGACAGTCAGGGCAACGATCTCGTGCGCCGCGCCAAGCACATCGCCAGCGGCAACGTGAACTACGCCTTCGAGCTCCTCGACCGGCGCGGTAACCTGAATCTCGGCGTCGACTTCAACGGCGACCAGCGCGACGTCGCCTTCGATGCCCAATTCAACCGCTCCATCGTCACGCTCGACGGCTTCACGCTGGTAAACGCCGCCGTCGACGTCGAGGTCCTCCCCGGCGTGACCCTCTTTGCGCGCGGCGAGAACCTGCTCGACGAGGACTACCAGGAGGTCTTGAGCTTCGGCACGCCCGGCATCGCTTTCTTTGTCGGCGTGACGGCCAAGCTCGGTCCTTATGCGACCGGCGATTAGAAGGGAAGGCAGCAGGCAATGCAGACGGACAGGTGGAAGATCGCAAGCGAGCCCGAGGTCACCCGCGATCCCGACGGCCGGACCAGCCGCGAGGTCTGGCCCTTGCCGGCGGAGGAGGCCTTTTTGGAGGCCTTCCTGCGGGAGCTGTTCGAGCGGCATTGGCGGGGGCTGGTGTTCGGGCCGCTGATCCAGGGGGCGGCCTACGAGTTCCGCTGCCCCTCGGCGCCGCGCTCGGTCACGCTGTTCGATGGCTACCTGACGGTGCACTTCGGCGGTGGCGGTCACTTCCACCTCTGCATCGGCGAGAACAAGGGCTCCGAAAGACACCCCACGCCGCCAGCGCTCAGGGCGCATCGCAAGCCTTCCAAAGCGCAGCTCTTCCGCGGCTTCGGCCGGGACGGCAAGCCCCTGAGCTGGGGCTTCGAGATGTGGAACGGGCACGACGAGCCGATGATCTCGATCTTCTTTCCCAATCCCTTCCTGACCGACGACGACCAGATCGCCGAGACGCCGGACTTCTCCCGTCTCGCGGTCTGGCGCGCCGTGGCCGAGACTTGGCTCGGTCGCGCGCCGGAGGCGCTCGACGAGCAAGGACGGGGCTTCGGTGGCGGTCATTAGAGCCTTCGCACTGGCCTTGCTCGCCGCGCTGCTGCCGGGCGCGGCGGTGGCAGAGAAGCCGGAGCGCATCGTCTCGATGAACCTCTGCGCGGATCAGCTCGTGATGCTGCTGGCGGATCGCACGCGGATCGCATCGGTCAGCTATCTCGCCGCCGATTCTCGTGCCTCGACGTTGGCGCGGGAGGCGGAGGGGCTGCACCTCAACCACGGTCTGGCCGAAGAGATCCTGCCGCTGGACCCGGACCTGGTGATCGCCGGCGCCTTCACCACGCGGCCCACGGTGTTTCTGCTGCGCAAGCTGGGCTACCGGGTGATCGACCTTCCGGTCGAGGACGACCTCGACGACATCCGGGCGAACATGCGGCGGGTCGCCGAGGCCGTCGGCGAAGCCGCACGCGGCGAGGCAATGGTCGCGGCCTTCGACGCCCGCCTCGCCGCCGCGGTGCGGGAGAACGCGGGTCCCGGTCCGCGCGTTGCGCTTTACTGGGCGAACGGATTCACCTCGGGTGCCGGGACCCTCGCCGACGCGATCGTCACGGCGGCCGGCCTGCGCAACCTGGCGGCGGAGCTCGGCGTCTCGGGCACGGGACAGCTTCCTCTGGAAACGCTTATGGCGGCAGAGCCCGACGCCCTCGTGATGGGCCGAGCCCGCGACGGCGCCGCGCTCGCCAACGAGACCTTCCGGCACCCCGCCTTGGCGCGACGCTTCACCGCGCATCCAAAGCTGCGGATCGCGGACAAACACTGGATCTGCGGCACGCCTTCGGTCGCCTCCGCCATCGAGCGCCTCTCAGCCTTCCGCAGCGAGATAGAGCGTGGCGACACGGCCGGACATTGATTTCATGACCACTGCGTCGATCGCGAAGCTTCCCAAGCTCTGGTCGGAGCGGCTGTTGCTCCCAATAC
>JAKSDN010001430.1 GCA_022360075.1 Kiloniellales bacterium
CAACCGCGTTCGCATCGAGGTGCAGGTCGCCGGCGCTGCTTTCGTGCCGCTGATCGACGGCCCGGTGGTCGGCAGCGACGCGCGCATGAGCGGCGAGCCCGGACAGAGCATGCTGACCGTGCGCGTGCAGGACGACAGCGTCCTGCTCAATCGCAACGACCTGGTGGCCGTCTTCGAAGAGCGCTCGGACGACGAGATCGCCGTCCAGCTCTTTGGTGACGCGCCGGAGATCGCCGGCTTCGAGGTCGAGCTGACGCCGGCACCGCCCGGCGGAATCCCGGCAGTACAGGTTCAGCGCGGCACTTCGATGGAGCTGCTGCGCCGCTTGGCGCGGCGCCAGGGCTACCACGCCTACGTGCTGCCCGGCGAGGCACCTGGCCAGAGCATCGGCGTCTTCAAGCCTTTCACGACGCGCAACGACGGTTTGCCCGATCTGATCCTGCTCGGCGAGGACCGCAACCTGGAGAGCTTCTCAGTGGTCGAGGATGCCCTGATGCCCGCGTCCTTCACCCGGGCGTCGCTAGGCATCGCCGACAAGGGCGTGACCAACGCGGCCTCGAGCTTTTCCGACGTCGAGCTGCTCGGGCCGGAGCCGGCCTATGCCGACGAGGGGCGGACCGGCAAGCGCCTGCTGCTGCCGGGCGGCGACGAGTCGATCGACCTGACCCAGTCGGTGACGGCCGCGGCTGCGCTCTCGACCTATGCCTTCGAGGCCACGGGCGAGGTCATGGGCGACCGCTACGCCGGTGTCTTGACGCCCTACCGGGTGGTGACCTGTCGCGGTCTGAACGGGCGCTTGAGCGGCGATTACCTGATCAAGCAGGTGACGCACACCCTGACCCGCGGGACCTACGGACAGTCCTTCACGGTGATGCGCAACGCGCGATCCGAGGGTGCGGGTGGCGGGCTCGGTGGCCTGGCCGGATCGATCTTCTAATGGGGACGAGGTAAGGGCCATGGACCAGAGCATCGAAGACCTCGTTGTCGAGCTGAGTGACAAGCTGCGCCACCGCTACTACGGCAAGTACCGCGGCCTGGTCGAGGACGTCGAGGATGGCGAGTCCCTGGGCCGGATCACCGCGAAGGTGCCTTCGGTCTACGGCGACACGCCTTCGCCCTGGGCCCTGCCGTCTGTGCCCTTTGCCGGAAACGGCTATGGCCTGATGCTGCGGCCGGAGCCGGGCGACGGCGTCTGGATCGAGTTCGAGGGCGGCGATCCTTCCTACCCGATCTGGACCGGCACCTGGTGGGCGAGCCGCGAGGCGCCGAGCGACTCGCTCGACGAGCGGGTTCTGGTGACGCCGGCCGGGCTCAAGATCGCCCTGGACGATGCCGGGCGAACGATGGAGCTCTCCCA
>JAKSDN010000567.1 GCA_022360075.1 Kiloniellales bacterium
GGGCAAGACCTACGGTGCCCTGGACGGCGCCAAGAACGTCAAGGCATTCAAGGTCTACCGCTGGAGCCCGGACGACGAGGAGAACCCGCGCATCGACACCTATCACGTCGATCTCGACGACTGCGGACCGATGGTCCTGGACGCGCTGATCAAGATCAAGAACGAGGTCGATTCGACCCTAACCTTCCGGCGCTCCTGCCGCGAGGGGGTCTGCGGCTCCTGCGCCATGAACATCGACGGCACCAACACGCTGGCCTGCACCAAGTACATCAGTGAGATCGAGGGCGACGCCAAGGTCTACCCGCTGCCGCACATGGCGGTGGTCAAGGACCTGGTGCCCGACCTGACCGATGCCTACACCCAGTACGCCGCGATCGAGCCCTGGCTCAAGGCGACGACGCCGCCGCCCGAGCGCGAGCGACGCCAGAGCCCGGAGGAGCGCGCCAAGCTCGACGGCATGTGGGAGTGCATTCTCTGCTTCTCCTGCACCACCTCCTGCCCCAGCTACTGGTGGAACGGCGACCGCTACCTCGGCCCCGCCGTGCTGCTGCAGGCCTACCGCTGGATCGCCGACAGCCGCGACGAGTTCACCGGCGAGCGCCTGGACGCCCTGGAAGACCCCTTCCGGCTCTACCGCTGTCACACCATCATGAACTGCACGCGTACCTGTCCCAAAGGCCTCAACCCGGCCAAGGCGATCGCCGAGATCAAGAAACTGATGGTCGAGCGGCGGGGGTAGGACCGCAGAGGCTCTCGCTGTCGCGAGAAAGGCCGGCCTTACAAATCCGTTTGTCAGGCGTGCAAAAGGTGCCGTTCAAAGCGGTCCGATGATCTCCTAGTCTTCGCGAGCGCAAGGCTTGAGGAGACCCGTCATGTTCATCCCGGCGATGTTCCGGCTCGACGACCGCGCCGCCGCCGTCGAGCTCATCCGGCAAAACAGCTTCGGCCTGCTGGTGACCGCGCCCGAGGGTCGCGCCACGGCGACCCATCTGCCATTTCTGTTCGATCCGGAGCGCGGTGAGCAGGGCACGTTGATCGCGCACATGGCCCGTGCGAATCCGCAATGGCGCGACTTCGCCGCCCTGGAAGCGGCGGACGGCGAGGCCCTGGCCGTGTTCCAGGGCGCCCATGCCTATGTCTCGCCGACCTGGTACGGTGGCGAAGGCCCGCGCGTGCCGACCTGGAACTACATGGCGGTGCATGCCTACGGCCGGCCGCGGATCGTCGAGGAGCCGGCGTCCGTGCGGGTGATCCTGGCGCGCCTGGTCGAGACTCACGAGGCCGGCCTCACGCCGCCCTGGTCGATGGAAAGCCAGGAGGCCAAGTTCTTGGAGAGCATGATGCGCGGCATCGTCGCCTTCGAGATGCCGGTGACGCGGCTCGAGGCCAAGGCGAAGCTCAGCCAGAACCGCACGACGGAACAGCGGGCCGGGGTGCTCGCAGCGCTGGAGGCGGATGCGGACCCGGTGACGCAGGAGGTGGCGCGGCAGATGCGGGTGTTGGTGGAGTAGGCGATGGAGTATCCGTCGTCATCGCGGCAACCACCGCACATCCTTCATTGTCACCCTCGGGCTTGACCCGAGGGTCCATTTGGGTGCGAGGCCGAGACCTATCCCTTGAGGTCTGGAGGTCCCGCAATTCCCATGGATGCTCGGGTCAAGCCCGAGCATGACAACGAGTGGAAGGGGCGCAATTCCACGGGCCATTGCCGCATCCGGACGCTATAACCATCCCATTCTGTCCCGACCCCTCGACATCCTCCGTAACATCTTCGACTTCGAGTCCTTCCGTCGTCATCGCGGCAATCACCGCAACTCCTTCATTGTCACCCTCGGGCTTGACCCGAGGGTCCCTTCGGGTGCGAGACCGTGACCTGGCCAAGTGGGCCTGGCGGTCCCGCAATTCCCATGGATGCTCAGGTCAAGCCCGAGCATGACAACGAGTGGAAGGGACGCAATTGCGCGGGCAATTGCCGCAGCGCGACGCTATAACCGTCTCATGCTGTCCCAGCCCCTCGACATCCTGCGCAACGTCTTCGGCTTCGAGTCCTTCCGCGGTCAGCAGGCGGAGATCATCGATCACGTGGTCGGCGGCGGCGATGGCCTGGTGCTGATGCCGACCGGCGGCGGCAAGTCGCTCTGCTATCAGATCCCGGCGCTCTGCCGGCCGGGCCTGGGCCTTGTGGTCTCGCCGCTGATCGCGCTTATGCAGGACCAGGTCACGGCGCTCCGGCAGCTCGGCGTCAATGCGTCGGCGCTCAACTCGGCCATGGCCTATCACGAGGCCGACGAGGTCGAGCGGGCGATGCGCGCGGGCGCGCTCGACCTGGTCTATGTCGCGCCCGAGCGCCTGCTGACCGAGTCCTTTCTCAATCTGCTCGAAGGCTGCGAGCTGGCGCTCTTCGCGATCGATGAGGCGCACTGCGTCTCGCAATGGGGCCACGACTTCCGGCCCGAGTACCGCCGGCTCACCGTGCTGCACGAGCGCTTCCCCGATGTGCCGCGCATCGCGCTGACGGCGACGGCCGACGGGCCGACTCGGCGCGACATTCGCGAGCGCCTGGAGCTTGCCGAGGGCCGTGCCTTCGTCGCCGGCTTCGACCGGCCCAACATCCGCTATCGGATCCAGCCCAAGATCAATCCGCGCGCTCAGTTGCTGTCTTTCCTGCAGGGCGAGCACGGCGGCGAGGCGGGTATCGTCTACTGCCTCAGCCGCAGCAAGGTCGATGACACTGCGGCTTGGCTCTCGGCCAAGGGCATCACCGCGTTGCCCTACCATGCCGGCATGGAAAAGGATCAACGCGCCGTGCACCAGGACCGCTTCATCAAGGAAGAGGGCGTGGTGATCGTCGCGACGATCGCCTTCGGCATGGGCATCGACAAGCCGGACGTGCGCTTCGTCGCCCACCTCGATCTGCCGAAGAGCCTGGAGGCCTATTACCAGGAGACCGGGCGGGCAGGGCGCGACGGCTTGCCGTCCGACGCCTGGATGACCTATGGCATTCAGGAGGTCGCCAAGCTGCAGCAGTTCACCGCCAACTCCGACAGCCCGGAGGAGCAGAAGCGCGTCGAGCGGCAGAAGCTCGATGCATTGCTCGGCTATTGCGAGACCACGCGCTGCCGGCGCCAGGTCCTGCTCGCCTACTTCGGCGAGACGCTGGCCGAGCCCTGCGGCAACTGCGA
>JAKSDN010001451.1 GCA_022360075.1 Kiloniellales bacterium
AAGAGCGAGCGGGCCAAGCTGTTCCTGAGTCAAATCCTGTCGCACCACTAGGGTGTGGACGCTTTCGATGAGGGTTCTCCCTTTCCGGCGCTCCGCGCCAGCCCCCCACCCCGGCCCTCCCCCTCGAGGGGGGAGGGAGATCCTTGCCATCGCCCCGATTGATCCCCTCCCCCCTTTGAGGGAGAGGGTTGGGGAGGGGGGCGTCCGCGTCGCGGACAAAGAAGAAGCGGATGCACCAAGCCGCATCAGCTGAAACCAACCTTCCAGCCGTCATTGCGAGCCGGCTTCAGCCGGCGCGACAATCCACAGCCACCACTCGGGCGGCAGCCGGTTGGATTGCTTCGCTCCGCTCGCAATGGCGACTTACCTTTGGTCCATCTCAAGGCAGCGCCAGACCGAATTCCCGTCCCACAACTTCGAGGAAGGCCTCGGCCGGGGCGGTGAGCGATCGGTGGGTCGACCACATGATCGAGAGCTCCACCGGTGGGGCCGGCTCGAAAGGCTTTACGATCACGTTGCGGCGGCTGCCTTCGTCGCCCCGGCGCGAGAGCGCCAGCGGGCCGACGATTGAAGCGCCCAGGCCGGCCGCGACCATCGCGTAGACCGCGTCGGTCGTGCGGGCCTCGAAGACCAGCTTCCGGGTCACGCCAGCGGCATCGAATGCCGCATCGACTTCGCGGCGATAGACCGAGTCCGGGCGGAAGGAAACGAAGCTCTCGCCGGCCAGCATCTCCGGCGTGACGGTCTTGGCCTTGGCCAGCTTGTGTCCGCGCGGCAGGATGCAGACTGAGGCGCCGACCTCAATGGTCCGGCTCTCGATCGCCGCGCTTTGCAGGTTCACCGCGGCGATGCCGAGATCGCATTGCTGGGAGATCACCCACTCCAGCGCCGAGTCCGACGACTGCACCTCGAGCGAGACGAAGGTCTCGGAGTTTTCCTTGGCGAAGAGATCGATCAGATCGACCGCGATGGTCGAGGCCACCGAGGGAATCGACACGAGGCGCAGCCGCGCGTAGCTGAGCTGGCCGATCTCGACCGCGGCCTCGCGGATCTGATCCAGCCCGATGAGCGCGCGGCGCACCTCCTCCATCAGCAAGTGAGCCTTTGAGGTCGGGCTGATCCGGCGCCCCTCGCGCGCGAAGAGCGCGTAGCCGATGTCGCGCTCCAGATCGGCGATCAGCCGGCTGATCGCCGGCTGCGAGATGCCCAGCATCTTGGCCGCCCCGACCGCCGTGCCGGCCAGCATGACCGCCCGAAACGCGTCGATCTGCCTGAAGGTTATCGCCATACCCCGCGGTCCACTTCGCCGAAACCCGTGCCGTATACTATATAACAAAATACTATATTTTACTCATAACACTTCACCCCATACGATAAGGCCAGTCGTGGGGGAGACCATGCAGCGCTATTCGCTGTTCAGCCTGGCCCGGCACGCGCTGTCACGCCACCGGCACTGGCGCCCGGTCTGGCGCAGCCCGCCGCTGAAGGATCGTTACGAGGTCGTCATCGTCGGCGCCGGCGGGCATGGCCTGGCCGCGGCCTACTATCTCGCCAAGAACCACGGCATCACCGATGTCGCGGTGCTGGAGAAGGGCTGGCTCGGCGGCGGCAACGTGGCGCGCAACACGGTCACGGTCCGCTCCAACTACCTGCGCGACGAGAGCATCCCCTTCTACGTCAAGTCGGTCGCGCTGTTCGACCGCCTGACCCAGGATCTGAACTACAACCTCATGTACTCCAAGCGGAGCATGATCGACGTGGTGCAGACCTATCCGCGGCTGCGCCACCTCAAGCGCCGCATGCTCAACATGGATCTCTACGGTTCGACCTACGAGCCGATCGACGTCGCGACCCTGCGCCGGCGCATCCCGGCCCTGACCGGCGGCGGTCCCGACTCGCGGCTGCCGATCATTGCCGGCATGGTGCATACGGACGCGGCGGTCTGCCGCCACGACGCGGTCGCCTGGGGCTACGCCCGCGCCGCCGACGATCTCGGCGCCGAACTGCACCAGAAGACCGAGGTCAAGCGCCTGCTGCGCGGCGAGGACGGCAGGATCGCCGGCGTCGAGACCAATCGCGGGGTGGTGCGCGCCGGCAAGGTGGCGCTCGCCGTCTCCGGGCACACCACGAGCCTGACCGAGACAGTCGGCCTGCGCCTCCCGCTGCGGAGCTTCAACCTGACGGCCTTCGTCTCGGAGCCGGTCAAGCCGCTGATCGACGTGATCGTGAATTGCCCGGACCTCGGGGTCTATCTCAGCCAGTCCGACCGCGGCGAGCTGGTGATCGGCGGCGCGCCCGATCCCGGC